>NZ_JAPCJA010000049.1:0-38786 GCF_027707745.1 Aeromonas sp. QDB23 | reverse complement strand
AAGCCAAGGCCCCAGAGGTATAGTGTGAAAAAAGCCAATAAAAACAATGCCAGTCAGGCTTAACTGACTGGCATTAGGCCACTGGCCCTCTTTTACGTGGGCGCAAACAAGATTTATCAACAGAACAAGGAGAGTGGCATGGTACAAGCAACAGAACCGGGTGGGATGGAGATGAACCCGAGTCGAGAGTGGGACAAGCAGAGTATCTATCTGCGTCTGCAGGATGGCATCCCCATCGCCTTCTGGGTCAAGGGGGAACAGGTCTTTCCCCTCGAACCCGGCGCGGCAGGATCGGAATACCGGGGGCATTTTGGCTGGGGGCAGGCCGATGAGGCGACGATGGCCCTGGCGCAGGCGATTGTCGCCAGGCTGGTTGTGGAGGGATTGATCTCGCCCGAGCGGGCAGTGAGCCGTGCGGTGTACCTTCACGACGAAGTGCTGGTCAAACTACCCGCCGGAGAACATTACGATCTGCATCTTAGCTATCTGAGGCTGTTATTTGGTGAGGATGGCGTACCGCGCCCGTGAGTGATGCGGGCTCCTCATCAGTGCTCTGCGAATACCCCATTCCCCTGGCTTGAGAGCATTTTTCCTGATTGGCACTTTTATTGCTTTAAGCCACTCAGCGTCAATGAATTGTCTGGGGATGGAAAATGGAAATAAGTGCAAGCAGCCTGATGCAAGAGATGCAGGCGCTCAAGATTGAAGCAGGCGCAACGCCGCTGGCACAGCCCGGTCGTCCGGTGACATCCGACTTTGGTCAGCTGCTGCAACAGGCGCTGGGCAACGTCAACGAGCTGCAAGGCGCCGCCAATGATCTGCGCACCCGTTTCGATATGGGCGACAAGTCGGTGGATCTGGCCGAAGTCATGATCGCCGGCCAAAAATCTTCCATCGCCTTTGAAGCCACAGTACAGGTGCGCAACAAGATGGTCGATGCCTACAAGACCATCATGAACATGCCGGTATAAGTGATTACTGAACATCATGAACATGTCAGCAATAAGGACATAAATCGTGGCTACTGACCAAAACGGCGATCTGCTGATAAACGATGAGGGCACCGCCGCCCTCGATGAAAATGAGCAGAAGAGTTCGGCGCTGGGATTCCTGTCCAATACCGATGTACTGCGACAAATCACCCTGATCCTGGGGCTTGCCATCTGTCTGGCCATCGCGGTGTTTATCCTGCTGTGGGGCAAGGAGCCGGACATGCGTCCCCTCGGCACCTACACCACCCAGGAGCTGGTCAAGACCCTCGACTTCCTCGATCAGCAGAAGATCCCCTATGAGGTGGATGGCAAGAGCGTGCTGGTCAACGCCGAAAATTACGCCACTATCCAGCTGGCCCTGACCCGTGCCGGTCTTGCCAATGCCGCCGATACCAGCATCGGTGGTGAAGATATCCTGCTGAAAGACTCCAGTTTCGGGGTCAGCCAGCGGATGGAGGGTGAGCGCCTCAAGCTGAGCCGCGAGCGCCAGCTGGCGAGCGCCATCGAGCAGTTCCAGAATGTGGCCAAGGCCCAGGTGCTGCTGGCTATCCCCAAAGACAACGTTTTCGCCCGCAACGAACGCAAACCCAGTGCCACTGTGGTGCTCAACCTGAAAGGGGCGGCACTGGGGCAGGGAGAGGTGGACTCCATCGTCGACATGGTGGCCTCTGCCGTTCATGGCCTCGAACCGACCCGCGTGACCGTCACCGACCAGAACGGTCGCCTGCTCAACTCCGGCTCGCAAGACCCGGTCTCTGCCCAGACTCGCAAAGAGTTTGCCATGCAGCAGAAGCAGGAGCTGGAGTACAAACAAAAAATTGACGCCATCCTGATCCCGGTGCTGGGGGCCGACAACTATACGGCGGAAGTGGATCTCTCCCTCGACTTCTCCCAGCAGGAGCAGACCCGCAAGACTTACAACCCCGACCTGCCTGCGGTGCGCTCCGAAATGACCATGGAAGAGAACAGCGCCAATGGCAGCAGCGGTGGCGTGCCGGGTGCCCTCTCCAACCAGCCGCCAGCTGCGTCCAACATTCCCGAGCAGGCCACCGGTGGCGATGGTGCTGGGGCGGCTTCTTCCGGCCGTTCCCGCAAAGAGGCGACCCGCAACTTTGAACTGGATACTACCGTCAGCCATACCCGTCGCCAGATGGGGGGCATTCGCCGCATGACCGTCTCGGTCGCGGTAGACTATAAATCAGTGCCCGGTGCCGACGGGGCCGTGACCCGCGAAGCGCGCAGTCAGGCCGAGATCGATACCTTGCGCCGTCTGCTGAGCGGTGGTCTTGGCTTTGATGTGACCCGTGGTGATACCCTTGAGGTGGTCGCCATTCCGTTCAATCGCCCCGAGCTGGAAACGGTTGCCGACTTGCCGATTTATGATCAGCCCTGGTTCTGGCGTGCGGTGCGCATCGCCGCCTCGGTGCTGGTGATCATCGTCTTGATCGTGACGGTGGTTCGTCCCATGCTCAAGCGACTGCTCTATCCGGATGCCAAACCGGAAGGGGAACTGGATTTTGACAACCACACCGTACTGGGTGGCGATGACGAGTTGAGCCTGCTGTCGGCCCAGGTGGAGAACGATCAGGTATTCGGTGTACGCGATGGTCAGCTCAAGCTGCCTGATCTGCACCGTGACGAAGACTTGCTCAAGGCGGTCCGTGCGCTGGTAGCGAACGAACCGGATCTGGCCGCTCAGGTCATTAAAGAATGGGTAACGAACAAAGATGCCTGAAGAAAAGAAGAGCCAGGTTACCGGCAATGACATCACCGACAGTCAGCGCCAGATCCTCGACCAGATGTCGGGGATGGAGATGGCTGCGGTGCTGATGCTGAGCCTCAATGAAGAGGATGCCGCCCAGATCTTCCGTCATCTCGAGCCCAAGCAGGTGCAGCGGCTCGGTATGTCGATGGCCTCCATGTCCGACTTCAGTCACGATCGGGTGGCGGCGGTGCACCGTCAATTCATCGACGATATCCAGAAATACACCAACATCGGTATCGGCAGCGAAGACTTCGTGCGCAAGGCGCTGGTGGCGGCCCTTGGCGAGGACAAGGCGAGCAACCTGGTGGACCAGATCATTCTCGGTTCCGGTGCCCGCGGCCTCGACTCCCTCAAGTGGATGGATGCCCGTCAGGTGGCCAGCATCATCCAGAACGAACACCCGCAGATCCAGACCATAGTGCTCTCCTATCTGGAGCCGGAGCAGTCCGCCGAGATCCTGAGCCAGTTCCCGGAGCAGGTGCGCCTCGATCTGGTAATGCGGATCGCCAACCTCGAAGAGGTACAACCGGCGGCACTGCAAGAGTTGAACGACATCATGGAGAAACAGTTCGCCGGTGCGGCCGGTGCCCAGGCAGCCAAGATGGGCGGCCTGAAGGCAGCCGCCAACATCATGAACTACCTGGATACCAACATCGAAGGCCAGCTGATGGACTCCATCCGCGAGTCGGACGAAGAGATGAGCCAGCAAATCCAGGATTTGATGTTCGTGTTCGAAAACCTCATCGATGTGGACGACCGCGGCATCCAGACCATGTTGCGGGAAGTGCCGGGGGATCTGCTGCAGCGCGCCCTCAAGGGCTCCGACGATCAGATGCGCGAGAAGATCTTCAAGAACATGTCCAAACGGGCGGCCGAAATGCTGGCGGACGATCTGGAGGCCATGGGGCCGATCCGGGTCTCCGAAGTGGAAGCCGCCCAGAAAGAGATCCTCTCCATCGCCCGCCGTCTGGCGGATGCCGGCGAGATCATGCTGGGTGCCGGTGGTGGCGAGGAGTTCCTCTAAGCCATGGCCCATAAACAGAATCGCGATGCCAAACCCGCATCAGGCTATGGCGAGGAGCCGCGCAAAGCATGAACAACAAACTGCGTGGTTATGTGCGCCCCGACGGCGATGATGCCCGGGTAGAGACCTGGGGCTGGCCCGAGATGGCCGTCGAGGTAGAGGCGGGGGCTCCTACCAATGCTCTTGGCCTTGCCCCTGACTGGTATCAGCAGGAAGAGGAGGTGGTGGAGCCGGAGCCCGAACAGGAGCCGACCCCCAGCATCACCGCCGAAGAGCTTGAAGCGATCCGTCAGGCCGCCTGGGAAGAGGGGATGGCTGAGGGGCGCGAGTCCGGTTATGCCAAGGGGATGGAAGAGGGCAAGCTGGAAGGATTGCAACAGGGCCACTCTGCCGGTCTCGAACAGGGGCGCGAGGAGGGGCTGGCCATGGGCCGCGAGCTGGTGGAGCAGGAGATCGCCCACTGGCAGGGGCTCGCCGCCCGCCTTGCCAATCCGCTTAATGAGCTGGATCAGGCGGTGGAGCAGCAGCTGGTCTCGCTGGTGATGCAACTGGCCCGCGCGCTCATTCGTCACGAAGCTGAGACCTCCCCCCGCATTCTGCTGGAGGCGCTTAAAGAGGGGCTGGCGTTGCTGCCTGCCGCCGAGCAGGGGGTGACCCTGATGCTGCATCCCGATGATATCGCACGCATCGAGCAGGCATTCGGCACCGAAGAGTGCGCCAAGCGCCACTGGCGATTGCAGAGCGATCCCACCCTCTCCCCCGGCGATCTGCAACTGGCCACCGAGCTCTCCAGCATCGATTTGACCCTCTCCGGGCGCATCGATCAGCTGCTGCGCAACTTCTTGCGGGACAATGCGTCGCAGAACCCGGCTTCGCCGGACGCACGCTCATAACCGATGCCGGACGTTGCTGTCCGGCTGCACTTTTTAGCTTCCAGGAGGCCAGATGAGCGGCTCGCTACTGAACCGGTTGCAAGGGTACAAGGTACGCGACAGCGCCCCCAAACCGCCGGTTGCCGGCAAATTGACCCGGGTGGTGGGGCTGACCCTCGAAGCTATCGGCTGCCGCGCCGCCATCGGTGCGCTCTGCCGCATCGATACCCAGGACGGCATGCTGGAAGCAGAAGTGGTGGGCTTCTCCGGCGATCGCCTGTTTCTGATGCCGAGCGAACAGCTCAAGGGGGTGATCCCCGGTGCCCGGGTGGTGCCCATCACCGAAGAGCACGGCATTCCGGTTGGCATGAACCTGCTTGGTCGGGTCATCGACGGTATTGGTCAGCCACTCGATGGCCTCGGCCCCATTCTCTCCTCCCAGACCGTGCAATTTGCCCAGCACCGCATTAACCCGCTCTCTCGCCGCCCGATCCATCAGCCGATGGATGTGGGGGTACGCGCCATTAACGCCGTGCTGACGGTCGGTCAGGGCCAGCGGATGGGGCTGTTTGCCGGTTCCGGTGTTGGTAAATCTGTGCTGCTTGGCATGATGACTCGCGGCTCGGTGGCAGATGTGGTGGTGGTTGGCCTCATCGGTGAACGGGGTCGGGAAGTAAAAGAGTTTATCGAAGACATTCTGGGAGAGGAGGGGCGTGCCCGCTCCGTGGTGGTGGCGGCGCCAGCCGATGCCTCGCCGCTGATGCGGCTCAAGGGGTGTGAAACGGCACTGGCCATCGCCGAGTATTTCCGCGATCAGGGGCTCAACGTGCTGCTCTTGATGGATTCACTGACCCGTTATGCCCAGGCACAGCGTGAAATCGCGCTGGCGGTGGGCGAGCCGCCTGCGACCAAGGGCTATCCACCCTCGGTTTTTGCCAAATTACCGGCGCTGGTGGAGCGGGCGGGTAACGGCAGTGACGGCCAGGGCTCCATCACCGCCTTCTTCACCGTACTGACCGAGGGGGATGACCTGCAAGATCCCATCGCCGATGCGGCGCGGGCCATTCTCGATGGTCATATCGTGCTGTCGCGCGAGCTGGCCGATGCGGGTCACTATCCAGCCATCGACATCGAGAAGTCCATCAGCCGGGTCATGCCCATGGTCACTTCGCCGGAACACATGGATCTGGCGCGCACCCTCAAACAGTTCTACTCCCTCTATCAGCAGAACCGGGATCTCATCACCATCGGCGCCTACAGTCAGGGCTCCGATCCGCGCATCGACCGCGCCATCATTCAAAAACCCTATCTGGATCAGTTCTTGCAGCAGGGGATGCGCGAGGTCATTCACTACGATGATGGCCTGCAAGCCTTGCAGATGGTGGCGATGCCATTGATGCGCTGATGATGGTCGGTAACAGAGAGGTCGACGATGAGTAGAGGGCTGGTATTGTTGGCCGAGCGGTTGGTGGAGGCGGAGCAACAGTGTGCGCTGGCGCTGGTGAAGGCGCAGCAGGATCTCAAGCTGTTCATGGATCAGCAAAATGCCCTCAACCAGTACCGCCAGATCTATCACCAGCAGTGGACCGATCGCGGCCTGCAGGGGATTTCGCCCCAGCAAAACAGCCAGTATCACGCCTTTATCAACAAGCTCGAACAGGCGGCGACCCAGCAGTACGAAGGGGTGCTGCAGGTGCGTCAGGCGCTGGAACTGCGCCGTGAAGAGTGGCTGGCGGCCCAGCAGCGGCGCAAGGCGGTGGAGCTGCTGCTGGAGAAGCAGGCGAGCCGCGAGCAGCAGAAAGCCCAGCGTCAGGAGCAGAAGATGCTGGATGAGTACGCCATGTTGCGGCGCTTTCATCAATCTGGCCTGTAACTTGCTTTGATCTGGACATTGTCGGTGGCCATCTCTTTGGGGGCCACCAGAATTCAGGGATCCCATCATGATGCAGACACTGTTGACACAAACGCCTTCGGCTCCGGCCAACGGGTTGGACAAAGCGCCTCTGAGCGGTTCCGTCGAGAGCAAAAGCATCGATGGGGGAGCAGGCAGTGACAGCAAGGGGGATTTCGCCACCCTGATTGCCAAGGCCCAGAACAGCGAACAGGGCGCCGCCGAGGCCAGTCAGGGCGATAACAATGTCCGATCAGCCAAATCTTTGGCGACCGAGAGCGCCTCTCCCAACGAGGAGGCCAGCAAGGAGCAGGATCCTGACACCGACGGTAAGGTTGAAGAGGTTCCCGCCACCGACTTTCTGCTGCGTCTGCAAGACTCCCTCAAGCTCGATACCTCGCTAGTGACTCCCCAGCTGGCTTTAGTGGCCCAACAGAGCGCCACTGCGGTAGACGGCAATCCGTTGCCGCAAGAGGGTGAGCAGCAGGGCATTGCGCTTGATGAAAGCGAGCCAGCCCCTGCCGCAGCCAGGGTCGCCCGCCAGCTTGCCGGTCAGACCGGGGCGCAATCGCCGCTGGCCACGACCGCCCAATCGACTCCTGAAACCACCGTATCGCCCTCTGCGGCGCGAGTGGTGGTGCAGGGCGACGCATCCTCCGCCGTTCTCTCCCCCGCGGCCCTCTCCTCTGAGGGGGAAGATGCTGCTCCCCCACCGGATGAACAGTCCGGGGAGAAAGCCTCTGCCAAGGGAGAAACCCCCGCGGATGGCAAGCACACCAAGCCCCTCACGGGGGCAGAGCGGATGGCCCAGCTGGCCAAGGTGCTGCCGGTCGATGAGTCGGCCAGTACTACCAAACCCGCTGAAACACTCGCAGCGAAAGAGGGGGGCGACAGCAAATCCGACCCCGCAGCCAGCAGCGCCGTGACCAGCAAGGGACAGACTGTGCAAGCCGCGACTCAGGGGGCTGCGCTCAAGGCATTCAGCGAGGGGCTCAAGCAACCTGATGCGGGCACCGTAACCACTGCCACCACCGCAGAGAGCAGTGGTGCGACTGGCAAGGGGGCAGAAAAGAGTGCCGCCGAGGGAAGCCAGCCGCCAGCCACAGCCGCCAATCAAGGTTCGGCGCAGGTGACGACGGCGCAAAGCGCCGCAGCCCAGAGCAGCGTGACGCCAAATACTACGACTCAGACCGATAACGCCGCCGCCCCCGTGATGGTGGCGCCGCAGCAGATGTTGGCGCAGGCCGAATCTCAGGGGCCGCAAGCGCCGCTGTCGAGTATTTCTGCCGGTATCAAGCAGATGGACGTGACGGGTACCGACGAGGTGCGCAAGGCGGTGCAGTTGGAGGTAAAACCGAAGGCCGGTGAGGCGGAGAAGAGTCTTGTGGCTACGACATCGAGCAGCGAGAGCAGCCAGAGCCAGACCGTACAGCATGGCCAGAACAGCCAGCCCCAGCCCCAGGTGGCCGACAGCCGGGCGCCCGCCGCTGAGGGTACGTTGCGCCGTGAACCGCAGAATTTACCCCATTTGAAACTGGCCAGTCAGGAAGCTCCTGCCGAATTGCACCAGAAGGTCAACGTGATGCTGGCCGAAAAACTGCAACAGGCGGAAATTCAGCTCGACCCCCTCGGCCTTGGCAAGATGAAGATCCAGATCCAGATTGGAGCCGACAGCCAGGCCAACGTCCATTTCGTGGTACAACATGGACAGACCCGCGAGATGCTGGAGCAGGCGATGCCCCGGCTGCGTGACATGCTGGCAGGGCAGGGGATCCAGCTTGGTCAGACGCAGGTTCAACAGCAGTCGCAACAACAGCAACAACAGGGTCAGCCCACCTTTAACGGGCAGGGGCAGCAGGGTCAGAGTGGCGGTCAGTCACATGCCGGTAACGGGCTGGTTGAGGGGGAACCCACCACTGCCAACCTCAGTTTGCTGGTGGAATCGACAAACGGTTCCGGAATTGATTTCTATGCTTGATGCAATCCCGAGTAAGTTTATGATATCGAACAAGTTTGAGACTAGGGTGGACAAGGGATGGCTGACGATAACGAGTTGACGCTAAAAGACCCGGCCGCGGGCAAGAAAAAGAAGCTGATCATTATCATTGCCCTGGCGGTTATTTTGCTGGGCGGTGGTGGTGCTGGCGCCTTCCTGATGCTCTCCGGTTCGGAAAAACCGCCCGCTGAAGCGGCGGAGGGCGCAGAGGGCAAGCCCAAGGTGGAAGCGCCTCAACCCTCCCTCTATGTCGGGATGCCACGGCCCTTTGTCTTTAACGTCGCGGGTGCCCAGCGGGATCGACTGGTGCAGATCAAGATCCAGCTGATGGTGCGCGGTGCTGCCGACGAGACGCTGGCCAAACAGAATATTCCCCTGATTGAAGGCACTTTGCTGCGGGTATTCAGTGCAGCCAGTGCCGAACAGCTGATGACCTTCGAAGGTAAAGAGAAGCTGCGCAAGGATTCACTGGAAGAGTGCCGTCGGGTGCTCAAGGACCTGGTCTCTTCCCCCGTTATCGAACAAGTGCTGTTTACCGGCTTTGTGATGCAGTAGGTGGAAGCGTGAGCGATCTGTTAAGTCAGGACGAAATTGATGCCCTCTTGCACGGTGTCGATGATGTCGAAGAGGAAGAGATAGGCTCGGCGGGGGATCCCGGCGTTGCCCAGTTTGACTTCTCCTCCCAGGACCGCATCGTCCGTGGTCGCATGCCGACGCTGGAGCTGGTGAACGAACGTTTCGCTCGCCACATGCGGATCAGCTTGTTCAACATGATGCGTCGCACCGCCGAGGTCTCCATCAACGGCGTGCAGATGCTCAAATTTGGCGAGTATGTCCATACCCTGTTTGTACCGACCAGTCTCAACATGGTGCGCTTCCGCCCGCTTAAGGGGACGGCGCTCATCACCATGGAGGCCCGGCTGGTCTTCATCCTGGTGGAGAACTTCTTCGGTGGCGATGGCCGTTATCACGCCAAGATTGAAGGGCGCGAGTTCACCCCGACCGAGCGGCGGATCATCCAGATGCTGCTCAAACTGGTGTTCGAGGATTACAAGGATGCCTGGGCGCCGGTGATGGATGTGGGCTTCGAGTATCTCGACTCGGAAGTGAACCCGGCGATGGCCAACATCGTCAGCCCGACTGAGGTGATCGTGGTCAGCTCGTTCCACATTGAGCTCGATGGCGGTGGCGGCGACTTCCACGTGGCGATGCCCTACTCCATGCTGGAGCCGATCCGCGAACTGCTGGATGCCGGTGTGCAGAGTGACAAGGGTGATACCGACGTGCGCTGGAGCAAGGCGCTGCGTGACGAAATCATGGACGTCAAGGTAGAGCTGCGCGCCAAGCTGCTGGAGACCGAACTTACCCTGCGTGAACTGATGGAGCTGCGACCCGGCGATATCATCCCGGTCGAGATGCCGGAAAATCTGCTGGTCTATGTGGAAGATTTGCCCACCTTCCATGCCAAGATGGGCCGCACCAAGGACAATGTGGCGCTCAAGATCACCGACAAACTCAAGCGCCCGGAAGGGGTCAAGACAGAGATGCATCTGGTGACCCGGGGCGGGGTACGAATTGATGGCGAGGCCGAGCTGGAAGAGCTCGAGCGCAGCATAGAAGATCAACAGCGATAATCGACGGTTTATTGCGGTAAACGGTCACGAAGTAGCATAAGGAAACAAGATGAGCGGAACTGAGGAAGAGGATTTGATGGCTGATGCCTGGGCTGCGGCGCTGGAAGAGCAGGTGATTGCTGAAGCCAAGCCAGCCCCGCTTGAGGAGCTGACCGACGATGCCCCCATCAGTGCCGAGGAGCGGCGCAAGCTCGACACCATTCTCGATATCCCGGTCACCATCGCCATGGAAGTGGGTCGCAGCCAGATCAGCATCCGCAACCTGCTGCAGCTGAACCAGGGTTCGGTGGTGGAGCTGGATCGCGTTGCAGGCGAGCCGCTGGACGTATTGGTCAACGGTACCCTGATCGCTCACGGCGAGGTGGTGGTGGTGAACGACAAGTTCGGTATTCGTCTGACCGATGTTATCAGCCAGATTGAACGGATCAAGAAGCTCAAATGACGCGCCTCCTGTTGTTATTGCTGCCTGTTCCGGCCTTTGCCGAGACAGTGGCATCCGCCAGTGCGCCCACTCTGAGCTCCTGGTTGCTCTCCAGTCTGATGGTGATCGGCCTCATTCTGGTGCTGGGCTTTCTGCTCAAGAAGAGCAAGCTGGCGACCGCCATGGGTGGCGGCCAGATGCGGGTCATCGCCTCGTTGCCGGTGGGGTACAAAGAGAAGCTGCTGGTGGTCAAGGTAGGGGAACAGCAGTTGCTGGTCGGCGTAACGCCGCAGCAGGTCAACTTCCTCTATCGACTGGAACAGCCGTTGGATGAAAATCAGCCGCAGGCGTTTTCACAGCAGCTTGGCAAATTGATGGGCAAGCATGAAAAAAGCTAACGGCTTAATGCTGAAAACAGGGCTGCTGGTCGGCCTGCTGATCCCCCTGTTCTGCTCTTGGCCCGCGCTGGCACAGGACGCCATGTCGGCGGTGACCGTCAAGACCATGGGGGATGGCTCTCAGGAGTACAGCCTGACCCTGCAAGTGCTGGCGCTGATGACTGCGCTCTCCTTCTTGCCGGCCATGGTGATCATGATGACCTCGTTTACCCGCATCATAGTGGTGCTGGGTATCTTGCGTCAGGCGATCGGTCTGCAACAGAGCCCCTCCAACCAGGTGTTGATCGGCATAGCCCTGTTTATGTCGTTCTTCATCATGTCGCCGGTGCTGGATCGCATCAATGATGAGGCACTGCAGCCCTATCTGGCCGAAACCATTCAGGCAAAAGAGGCGCTGGAGCGGGCCGAGTTGCCCATCCACCAGTTCATGTTGGCCCAGACCCGTATCAAGGATCTCAACACCTTTATGGAGATCGCCAACGTACAGGTGGAGAAACCGGCCGATGTGCCGTTGCGGGTGCTGATCCCGGCCTTTGTCACCAGCGAGCTGAAAACCGCCTTCCAGATTGGTTTTATGCTGTTCTTGCCGTTCCTGGTCATCGATCTGGTGGTCGCCAGTATCCTGATGGCGATGGGGATGATGATGCTCTCGCCGATGATCGTCTCGCTGCCCTTCAAGCTGATGCTGTTTGTGATGGTGGATGGCTGGAACCTCATTCTGGGGTCGCTGGCCAACAGTTTCGGACTGGGTGCCGGTTAACCGGTCGAGCGCAAGGAGCCCGAACATGAGTCCTGAAACCTTTGTCGACGTCTTTCGCGAGGCGCTCTGGCTGGTGACCATCATGGTGTGCGCCGTGATCCTGCCCAGCCTGATGATTGGCTTGGTCGTTGCCATCTTTCAGGCCGCGACCTCCATCAACGAACAGACCCTGAGCTTTCTGCCCCGTCTCATCGTGACGCTGTTTGCGCTGGGGGCGGGCGCTCACTGGGGCTTGCAGAGTCTGATGGACTTCTTCGTGCTGATGGTCAACCAAATCCCCGAGGTGGTGGGATGACCTATACAACCGCTCTGATCATGGAGTGGTTGTCTTCCATCCTTTGGCCGCTGGCGCGGGTGAGCAGTCTGCTGATGGTGATGGCGGTGTTTGGCAGCCGCCTCGCTCCTGCGCGGGTACGGATGGGGCTGGCTTTGGCCATCACCTTTCTGATCGCCCCGTTGCTTCCGAAAATGCCCCCTATCGAGCTCTTCTCTGCTGGCAGTTTTCTGGTATTGGGCCAGCAGCTGCTGATCGGGATTGCCCTTGGTCTGATGACCCAGTTTCTGATGGAGAGCTTCGTGATGGCCGGTCAGGTCATCGCCATGCAAACCAGCCTCGGCTTTGCCACTCTGGTGGACCCGATGAATGGCCAGTCGGCCCCCGTAGTGGGCCAGTTCTATCTGATGCTGGCGACCCTGGTGTTTCTGGCGCTGGATGGTCATCTGGTGATGCTGCGGCTGGTGATCCTCAGTTTTGAGACCTTGCCGGTGTCGGACAGCGGACTCACCTTGCCCGCCATCCGCACCCTGATCGGTTTTCTCGGCGTGATGTATCAGGCCTCACTGGTGATGGCCCTTTCTGCCATCGTCGCCCTGCTGCTGATCAACTTCGCCTTTGGCGTCATGACCCGGGCGGCGCCGCAGCTCAATATTTTCAGTATCGGTTTTGCGGTCAGCATGATGTCGGGTCTGCTCATCCTCTGGCTCACTATCGGCGGGTTCCTCGGCCACTTCGACATGATGTGGGAGCGGGTGCAGGAGGTCAGCTGCGAGCTGATCAACACCCAGTGCTTCGGGGGCGCTCATGGCTGATACCGACCAGGAACGTACCGAACAACCCACGGGCAAACGACTGCAACAGGCCCGTGAAAAAGGGCAGATTGCACGTTCAAAAGAGTTGGGGACCGCCAGCGTTCTGCTCTCGGCGGTATTTGGCCTGCTGATGCTCAAGGGCTCGCTGGCGACCGCCATGATCAAGGTTGTCACCATGGGCTTTACCCTGGACAGGGAACAGGCTTTCGATCCCAATGCCATGATCGCCATGCTGCCGGCGCTGCTGGGGGAACTGGTGCTTCCGCTGGGGCTGTTGTTCGCGCTGGTGGCGATTGCCGCCTTTATCGGCAACACCCTGATGGGGGGGATGAACTTCTCCACCGAAGCCATGATGCCCAAGATGAGCAAGTTGAGTCCGCTCAGTGGCCTCAAACGGATGTTCGGGGTGCAGTCGCTGATCGAGCTGGTCAAATCCATCGCCAAGGTGGTGTTTATCACTCTGTTTGCCTGGTGGATGTTATCCAGCCAGTTCAATCACCTGCTCAACCTCTCCATGGAGGGATTTCCCGGCGGCATTATCGATGCGCTGGAGCTGTTTCTCTGGATGTTGATCATCCTCTGCTGCGCCCTGCTTCCCATCGTGGCCATCGATGTGCCGTTCCAGCAGTGGAACCACATGCGTCAGCTCAAGATGACCAAGCAGGAGGTGAAGGACGAGTTCAGGGACAGCGAAGGCAAGCCCGAGGTAAAAGGCAAGATCCGCCAGTTGCAGATGCAGATGGCGATGCGCCGGATGATGGGCGATGTGCCCAAGGCCGATGTGGTGATCACCAACCCGACCCACTACTCGGTGGCGCTCAAGTATGATGCGGGCAAACCCGGTGCCGCGCCCAAGGTCGTGGCCAAGGGCACCGATGAAATTGCAATGAAGATCAGGGAGATAGCCAGAGAGTACGAGATCCCGATCATGCCGTCACCGGCCTTGACCCGGGCTATCTTCCATTCAACCGAGCTGGGCCACGAGATCCCGGAAGGGCTGTTTGCGGCAGTTGCCCAGGTGCTTGCTTATGTCTTCCAGCTCAAGAAATTCCGCCGTGGTCAGGGGCGTCGTCCCCAGCCGCTGGCCAAGGATCTCCCCATCCCGACCGAATATCGCAAATGACAAAGTTCTGACGTAGTCAAAATAAATCCATTGTATTTCAATATCTTGCATTGTTGGCTTGATGTTTGCTTTAATCTGGCACCAGCAGGTTGAAATTGAGAAGCGCGATGGAATTCAAGGCAGTATTGGGCCAGTTCAAAGAGTACCGTGGAGTATTGGGCAAAGGCCTTGGTACCCCTCTGCTGGTATTGGCTGCGCTCGGCATGGTGGTGTTGCCCATCCCGCCGTTGATGCTGGATGTGCTCTTCTCCTTCAACATTGCCCTCTCCATCGTGATACTGCTGGTGGCCGTCTATACCCGGCGCCCCCTCGAATTTGCTGCCTTCCCGACCGTACTGTTGCTCGCTACCTTGCTGCGATTGGCGTTGAACGTCGCTTCGACCCGGGTGGTGTTGCTGGAAGGCCATAATGGTACTGCCGCTGCGGGCCATGTGATCGAGGCGTTCGGCAACGTGGTGATCGGCGGCAACTATGCGGTCGGCATCATCGTTTTTACCATCCTGATGATCATCAACTTTGTGGTGATCACCAAGGGTGCCGGGCGGATCGCGGAAGTGAGTGCCCGTTTTACCCTTGATGCGATGCCGGGCAAACAGATGGCTATCGATGCCGATTTGAACGCCGGCCTCATCAATCAGGAAGAGGCGAAGAAGCGTCGCCAGGATGTGACCCAGGAAGCCGACTTTTACGGCTCCATGGACGGTGCCTCAAAGTTTGTCAAAGGGGATGCTATCGCGGGCATCATGATCCTCTTTATCAACATCATTGGTGGCTTCATCATCGGGATGATGCAGCACCAGCTGACCTTCAGCGAGTCTGCCGAAATCTATACCCTGCTGGCCATCGGTGACGGTCTGGTGGCGCAGATCCCCTCCCTGCTGCTCTCCATCGCCGCCGCCATCATAGTGACCCGTCAGAATACCGATCAGGACATGGGGACTGCGGTACTGGGTCAGCTGTTTGATAATCCCAAGGCGCTGATCATCTCTGCCGGCATTCTGCTGATGATGGGGCTGGTGCCGGGGATGCCGCATTTTGCCTTCCTGAGTTTGGGGGCTCTCTCGGCCGCCGGAGCCTGGTGGCTGCTGCGCCGCGAGAAACTGGCGGCCGCCAAAGCGGCCAAGGGCGAGCTGTTGCCTGCCACTGCCGAACAGCCTCATGAGCAGAAAGAGCTGAGTTGGGACGATGTGATGCCGGTGGACATCATCGGGCTTGAAGTAGGCTATCAGCTGATCCCGCTGGTAGATCGCAATCAGGGTGGTGAGCTGCTCAACCGGATCAAAGGGGTACGCAAGAAACTCTCGCAAGAGCTGGGCTTCCTGGTCCCGGCCGTGCACATTCGCGACAATCTGGATCTGGCGCCAAACCAATATCGCATCACCTTGATGGGGGTCAGTACCGGCGAGGCCAATGTCTACCATGATAAAGAGATGGCTATCAATCCGGGGCAGGTATTTGGCCAGATCCAGGGGATAGCCACCCGCGATCCCGCCTTCGGGCTGGAAGCGGTCTGGGTTGCCAAGGAGATGGTCTCTCAGGCACAGACACTGGGTTATACGGTGGTGGATACCGCGACCGTGGTGGCTACCCATCTGAGCCAGATCCTGACCAACCATGCTGCACTGTTGCTGGGTCATGACGAGGTACAACAGCTGCTGGACATGATTGGCAAACATCAGAGCAAGCTGGTCGAAGGGCTGGTGCCGGAAGTGATCAGCATGGGTAACCTGGTGAAGGTATTGCAGAATTTGCTCAATGAAGGCGTGCCAATCCGCGATATGCGCACTATCCTGCAGACCCTGGTTGAATACGCGCCGCGCAGTCCGGATCCGGAAGTGCTCACCGCCGCTTGCCGGATTGCCCTGCGTCGCCTGATTGTGCAGGAGATTGCAGGCCCGGATCCGGAGTTGCCGGTGATTACCTTGGCGCCGGAATTGGAACGTATATTGCATCAATCCCTGCAGGCAGGTGGCGGTGATGGTGCCGGTATTGAACCGGGCTTGGCGGAGCGGATGCAGCGCTCACTGGTGGAGGCCACACAGCGGCAAGAGTTGGAAGGTCAACCTGCCGTGCTGCTGACATCGGGGATCTTGCGCAATACCCTGGCCAAGTTTGTGAAGAATGCCATTCCTGGATTGCGCGTTCTGTCTTATCAGGAAGTGCCCGACGATAAGCAGATTCGCATCGTCAGTGCGGTGGGGCAGAACTAGTTAGCGGAGACGACGGGTGAAGATTAAGCGGTTTTTTGCCAAGGACATGCGAACGGCTCTGGCCGAGGTCAAGGAGACTCTCGGGCCTGACGCCGTCATCATGTCCAACAAAAAAGTCACCGGAGGGGTAGAGATAGTCGCCGCAGTCGATTATCAATCCCAGGTTCCGGGGCCCAAAGATGCGCCGGTTCGCCGTCAGCTGAACGATGAGAGCGTCAATATTTCGTCTGCCGCACGGCAGATGATCCGCCCCGAGCCGACGCCGGCGAAGGAGCAGAACGAACATTATGCCGATACCCTGGCCGCCTTGCTGGCACGCCAGCAGAAGCTCAAGCCGGGCAATGCGGCGCCAATGGGCAACACCCAATCGGCCGGTCTGGCTGCTGCCAATGCAGCGCCCAGAACCTTGGCCGAGCAGGGGCAGTGGGGCGCAGCCCCGGAACCTGCCAAGCCCAAGGCCCGGGTTGCCTCCGGTCAGCGTGCTCCTCAACCTGCCCAGCGGGATCAGGAGATGGAGGGGATGCGCAAGGAGATGGCCAGCATCCGCAAATTGCTGGAGCACCAGATCTCCGGTCTGATGTGGCAAGAGGTGGAGCGCCGCGAACCGATGCGGGCCCTGCTGATCAAAGAGCTCAAGAAGTTGGGCTTTGACGATGCGTTTGCCGATCAACTGGCGGGACTGATCCCCGAAGATATGTCCATCCATCAGGCGATGGCCCAGTTGGCCGAGGTGCTGACGGCCCAGCTCAAGATCAGCGAAGACGAGATTTTGCGTCAGGGCGGCGCGGTTGCGCTGCTTGGTCCGACCGGGGTGGGCAAAACCACCACCATCGCCAAGCTCGCGGCCCGTTTCGCCATGAAGTATGGCGCCGAGCAGGTGGCGCTGATCACCACCGACAACTACCGGATCGGTGCCCATGAGCAGCTACAGACCTATGGCCGCATCATGGGGTGCCCGGTACGCCAGGTGCGTGATGCCGAAGAGTTGGCCAATGCGCTTTATCAGTTCCGCCATCGTCGGCTGGTACTTATCGATACGGCCGGGGTGGGTCAGCGGGATATCCGCCTGACCGAGCAGCTCGATACCCTGGTCAAAAATGCCAAGGTGCGGATCCGCAGTTATCTGGTGATGTCGGCAACCTCCCAGCGTCGGGTGATGCAGGAGGCGGTAGACCATTTCCGGCGTATTCCATTAAGCGGCTGCATACTTACCAAATTGGATGAAAGTCTGAATCTGGGCGAAGTGATTAACGTGTGTATCCAGAATGCCTTGCCCATCAGCTATATCACTGACGGACAAAGGGTTCCGGAAGATATTCAGGTTGCCAATGCGGCGCAGCTCGTCGGAGCGGCCATGGGCTCGCTGGAGCGAGAAACAGATGAGCCCTATTTCTGGGGCGCAGGCTTTGGCGAGGCCGAAGATTCGGAGTTTTATGAGTAACATGTATATGGATCAGGCGAGTGGTCTGCGCAAAATGCGTCAAAACAATCGAGTAAAAGTAATCGCCGTGTCCGGTGGCAAAGGTGGCGTGGGCAAAACCAACGTGACCCTGAACGTGGCCGGAGCCATGGCAGCCCAAGGCAAGCGGGTGATGGTACTGGATGCCGACCTAGGTCTGGCGAACGTCGACGTCATGCTGGGGCTGCGGGTTCATCGCAACCTCTCTCACGTGCTGGCTGGTGAATGCACCATCGACGACATCATCGTTGAGGGTCCCTACGGCATGATGATTGTGCCTGCGACCTCGGGCACCCAGTCTATGGTCGAGCTTTCGCCGGTGCAGCATGCCGAGCTTATCCGCGCCTTCAGCGAGATGAAGACCCAGGTCGACATTCTGATGGTGGATACGGCGGCGGGTATCTCCGACATGGTGCTGAGCTTCACTCGTGCCGCTCAGGACATCATGGTGGTGGTCTGTGACGAGCCAACCTCCATTACAGATGCTTACGCACTCATCAAGATCCTCTCCAAGGATCACGGCGTGTTCCGCTTCAAGGTGGTGGCCAATATGGTGCGCAGCCTGCGCGAGGGGCAGGAGCTCTTTGCCAAGCTGACCCGGGTCACGGATCGTTTCCTCGACACCTCGCTGGAGCTGGTTGCCTGTGTGCCTTATGACACCAATCTGCGCGCCGCCGTGCGCAAGCAAAAATTGATTGTCGAGGCGTTTCCCAAGTCGCCGGCCGCGCTGGCGTTCCGTGCCCTTGCCAACAAGGCGGCGAGCTGGCCGGTTCCCAACCAGCCAGGCGGCCATCTTGAGTTTTTCCTGGAAAATTTGTTGCAGAAACCGGCCACAACACAGGAAGGTTCCCGTGAATAAAGCCCAAGCGTACTTGCGTCATCAGGATTCCTACGTGCTGGTGGAGCGTCATGCTCCCCTGGTCAAGCGGATTGCCCAGCATTTGTTGGCTCGCCTGCCCAGCAGTGTCTTGCTGGATGACCTGATCCAGGCAGGTATGATTGGGCTGCTTGAAGCCTCCCGTAACTTTGACGGCAGCAAGGGTGCCAGTTTCGAGACGTATGCCGGGATCCGCATCCGTGGGGCCATGCTGGACGAGATCCGGCGTGGTGACTGGGTGCCCCGCTCCGTGCATCGCAACAGCCGGGCTATCGCAGAAGCGATCGAGAATGTCGAACAGGCTCATGGGCGTGACGCCAGGGATACCGAGGTTGCCGCCGAGATGGGGGTCTCCATCACCGATTACCACGTTATGTTGCAGGATGTCTCTTGCGGCAAAATTATCGGTATCGAGGATTTGGGTGTCAGCGAGGATGTCATCGGTAATCCCGATGATGCCTTTTCAGGCTCCGGATTCGATGAACTGGCTGCCGAGCGATTTCAAATTCAATTAGCGGAGCAAATTGGTCGCTTACCCGAGAGAGAAGCTCTGGTTCTCTCTCTTTACTACGATGAAGAGCTGAATTTGCGTGAAATTGGCGAGGTTTTGAATGTGAGCGAGTCGCGTGTGAGCCAGATCCACAGTCAGGCGATGCACAGATTGCGAGCTCGTTTGAGAGATTGGCATCTATAAGTGTTTGTACTGGCTACACTGAGATGAAACTCTAAGGCATAATCCGCACGACACAACCCGTTTTTAGCATCATGTAAGTGAGCCACTCTGGTGGCTATTTAGGAGGGAATTTTGGACAAGAACATGAAAATCCTCATTGTTGACGATTTTTCAACGATGCGCCGGATTATCAAGAACTTGCTGCGCGACTTGGGATTCAACAACACCCATGAGGCGGATGACGGCAATACAGCGCTGCCGATGCTGAAAAATGGTGATTTTCAGTTTGTGGTTACCGACTGGAACATGCCTGGCATGCAAGGTATTGACCTGCTTAAAGCTATTCGCGTCGATGAGAAGCTCAAGCATCTGCCGGTTCTGATGGTAACGGCTGAAGCCAAACGCGAGCAGATCATCGAGGCCGCTCAAGCTGGCGTCAACGGTTACATCGTCAAGCCCTTCACTGCAGCAACGCTCAAAGAAAAACTCGACAAAATTTTCGAACGAATTGGCTAAGGAGCTGCAGGGATGATGGCCAAAACGAGAGCAATGATTTCGCTCGACCAGGCAAGGATGCTTGTTGCTCATCTGGAGCAAGGCGAATTTGAGCTGGCCGATGAACTGCTTGCTGAAGTATGTGCCCCCAACGCAGCTGATCTGTTTGAAAAAGTAGGTAAGCTGACCCGACAACTGCATGATTCACTTCAAGAATTTCGCATTGACCCCCGTATTCCTGACTTGGCTACTCATGACATTCCCGATGCACGGGAACGTTTGAGCTACGTTATCGATATGACCGACAAGGCGGCCAATCGCACCATGGATGCGGTGGAAGCCAGTTTACCGATAGCGGATCGCCTGAATGACAATATCCAGCTGGTGATGCCGAACTGGAATGCCTTGATGTCCCGTGATATGAGCGTGGGACAGTTCAAAGCTTTATGTCACCAACTTGATGATTTTATTAAGGCTTCGGAGTCTGATGCCGATAAATTACGGCAACTGCTGACAGAAATCCTGATGGCACAAGATTTTCAGGATTTGACAGGCCAGATGATCCGCAAGGTCATCAAGCTTGTTCAGGAAGTTGAAACAAAATTAATAGAAATGCTGACCATGTTTGGTGAGGCTTCTGCTGAGCATTCAACTCGTACTCTTCCTGTCAGCGGGATTGAAGCAGAAGGACCGATCATGAATCCGGAGGCTCGCGCCGATGTGGTTAATGGTCAGGATGATGTGGACGATCTGCTGTCTAGCCTGGGATTTTAATGGAGTGACGCATGGCCTTCGAAGTTGATGAAGACATACTGCAAGACTTTCTGGTCGAAGCATCCGAAATATTGGAACAGTTGTCTGAACAACTGGTCGACTTGGAAAAGCGGCCCGATGACAAGAACCTGTTGAATGCCATCTTTCGTGGTTTCCATACCGTGAAAGGGGGGGCCGGCTTCCTGTCGCTCGGTGAACTGGTTGATGTATGTCACGGTGCGGAAAACGTGTTCGACATCTTGCGCAATGGCAAGCGAACCGTGACCGCCGAACTGATGGATGTGATCCTGCAAGCGCTGGATGCCATTAATGTCATGTTCACCCAAGTTCAAAATCGCGAAGCGCCTAGCCCTGCGTCGGATGATTTGCTTCATGACCTCCATGAGCTGTGCAAGCCTGAAGGTGAAGAGCAGTTGCGTACTGCTACCAGCTCTGTTGGTGCTGCCGAGCCGGAACCTGTTGCACCGATCGTCGAGGTTGCCCCCGAAATTGTCGAGCCCGTCATCGTCAGCAGTGAGCCAGCACCTGTCAATGGTGGTGGATCGATCGACGAGATTTCTGCGGATGAATTCGAGCGTCTGCTGGATGAACTTCATGGCGTGGGTGGTACACCCACCAAAACGACAACAGCCCCTCCTGTTATTGGCGGCTCTGGTGATATTACCGATGATGAGTTTGAGGCCTTGCTGGATCAGCTTCATGGTCAGGGCCAGCACATGGGGGCGCCAGAGGTTAACCCCTTGAAGTCCGTGCAAAAAGAGGTGGACGAGCTTATCGATGATGATGAGTTTGAGCGTCTGCTTGATGAATTGCATGGTCGCGGCCAGGGGCCGCAGAGTACGATGGCACCTGCCGCACCTGCCGCACCTGCCGCACCTGCCGCAGTGACGCCGCCCAAACCGGCAGCCCCTGTAGCGAAACCCGCACCGGCAGCACCGGCAAAACCCGCAGAAGCAGCCAAGGCACCCGCTCCCGCAGCCAAGGCCGCACCAGCGCCAGCTGAAAGCA
Source organism: Aeromonas sp. QDB23 (assembly GCF_027707745.1). Classification (NCBI taxonomy): domain Bacteria; kingdom Pseudomonadati; phylum Pseudomonadota; class Gammaproteobacteria; order Aeromonadales; family Aeromonadaceae; genus Aeromonas; species Aeromonas sp. QDB23. The sequence goes on along the minus strand of NZ_JAPCJA010000049.1, from coordinate 17,325 downwards.
GTGCGGTACAGAGCGATACCACCGTTCGGGTGGATACCAAGACCCTCGATGTCATCATGAATATGGTGGGTGAGCTGGTACTGGTACGTAACCGCTTGGTTAGCCTTGGTATCGCCAGCAATGATGAAGAGATGTCAAAGGCTGTTGCCAATCTGGATGTGGTAACGGCTGACCTGCAAGGTGCGGTGATGAAAACCCGCATGCAGCCCATCAAGAAAGTGTTTGGTCGTTTCCCTCGCGTTGTGCGTGACCTGGCCAGGACCCTCAAGAAAGATATTGAGCTGGTGATGGTGGGGGAGGAGACCGATCTTGATAAAAACCTGGTGGAGGCGCTTGCCGATCCTCTTGTCCACCTTGTTCGCAACTCCTGCGATCACGGGGTAGAAATGCCGGATGTGCGGGAGAAAGCGGGTAAACCGCGGCAAGGGACGATTACCCTTAGCGCTTCCCAGCAAGGTGACCATATCCTGCTTTGCATCGAGGACGATGGCGCAGGAATGGATCCTGAGAAGCTCAAGTCCATCGCAATCAGTCGCGGTGTTCTGGATGCAGATACTGCCGCTCGCATGAGCGACAACGATGCCTATAACCTGATCTTTGCCCCAGGCTTTTCGACCAAGGCCGAGATCTCGGACATCTCAGGTCGTGGCGTCGGGATGGACGTGGTTAAAACCAGCATTGTCAGTCTTAATGGCTCGGTGCACATCGACTCCACCTGGGGGAAAGGTACCCGTCTCGAAATCAAGGTTCCGTTGACGCTGGCGATCCTGCCGACCCTGATGGTGGAAGTGGGTGAGCAGACCTTCGCGTTGCCCCTTGGTTGCGTGAACGAGATTTTCCATCTGGATCTGAAAAAGGCCAACATGGTTGATGGCCAGCTCACCATCATTGTGCGTGAGAAGGCGATACCGCTCTTCTATCTGCACAAATGGTTGATCCGTGGTTCAAACAAGCGTTCGCGTCAGGATACCGGGCATGTGGTGATCGTGCAGATTGGCACTCAGCAAATCGGATTTGTGGTAGACAGCCTGATTGGTCAGGAAGAGGTGGTGATCAAGCCACTCGATAACCTGCTGCAAGGTACGCCGGGGATGGCCGGAGCGACGATTACCAGCGATGGCGGGATTGCTCTTATTTTGGATGTGCCGAGTCTGCTCAAAGCATATGCGCGTAGACATTAATAGCTCAGGCCCAAGGAGTTAGAAAAATAACAATGGCAGTCAAGGTATTAGTTGTCGACGATTCGAGCTTCTTTCGCCGTCGGGTGAGTGAAATCATCAATCAGGATCCCATGCTGACGGTGATCGACACGGCCCAGAATGGACGTGAAGCGGTGGACAAGGCGATGTCGCTGCGCCCTGATGTGATCACCATGGACATCGAGATGCCCGTGATGGATGGCATCAGTGCGGTGCGCGAGATCATGGCCAAGTGTCCGACTCCCATTCTGATGTTCTCCTCCCTGACCCATGAAGGGGCCAAGGCGACGCTGGATGCACTGGACGCCGGAGCCCTCGACTTTTTGCCCAAGAAGTTTGAGGACATTGCCAGAGACAAGGACGAAGCGGTCAGGCTGTTGCAACAGCGGGTGAAGGAGATCTCCCGCAAGCGCTTCCTGATGACATCTGCAGCCCGCCCCAAATCACCTGAACCGGTTGCTCGTGCGCCACTGGGCAGCACTGCGCCCAGAACGCTTGAGCGTCAGTCGGACCTGCAACGCACTGTGCCAAGCGCCTCATTCAAGCGCAGTGGCAAGACTTATCAGTTGGTGGCGATCGGTACTTCTACCGGTGGGCCGGTTGCGCTGCAAAACGTGCTGACCAAGTTGCCGGGGGATTTTCCCCATCCCATCCTGCTTATTCAGCATATGCCTGCCACCTTCACCGCCGCATTTGCCGCCCGTCTCAATGGTTTGTGCCAGATTGGCGTCAAGGAGGCCGAGGATGGCGATGTGCTCAAACCGGGCCATGCCTATCTGGCGCCTGGTGGTAAACAGATGCTGCTGGAAGGGCGTGGTGCAGGTGCTCGCATCCGTATCATTGATGGCAACGACAAGGTGAACTATAAGCCTTGCGTAGATATTACCTTCGCCTCGGCGGCCAAAACCTATGCCGACAAGGTGTTGGCAATTGTGTTGACCGGTATGGGCGCCGATGGCCGTGATGGTGCCAGACTGCTGAAAGAGCAAGGCTCTACCATCTGGGCTCAGGATGAAGCTTCCTGCGTGGTATATGGTATGCCCCAAGCGGTTGCCAAGGCAGGGATTGCCAGCGAATCACTTCCTCTGGACAAGGTGGCCCAGCGTATTCTGGTTGAGTTGGGGCGCTAATCATGGGCTTGCTCGGTCTGCTCCTGGCATTGGGGGCTATTGCTATTGCCCAGCTGTGGCATGGTGGCTCCCTGTTGACGCTGGTGGACGGGCCCGCTTTTCTGATCGTGCTGGGCGGTACTGTCGGTGCCGTTACATTGCAGACTCCTGCCAAGTACATTCTGCTGGCGTTGCGCCAGCTGTTATGGATTTTTACCCCTCCCAGGCAAGATCTCTCGACGCAGGCTGAACGGTTGCAGTCGTGGGCCGTCTTTGCACGCCAGCAAGGGCTGCTGGCCCTTGAAAATCAGGCCGAGCAGGAGGAGGACAACTTTACCCGCCAAGGGCTTGGCATGATTGTCGATGGGGTATCCACAGAGGATATCCGTATGCTGCTGGAAGCGGACATCGATATCGAGCAGGAGCGCAATGAACATGCCGCCAGGGTCTTTGAAGCTATGGGGGGATACAGTCCGACCATCGGGATCATCGGTGCCGTGCTGGGCCTGATCCAGGCCATGTTTCATCTCGAAGATCCGTCAGCGCTGGGGGCGGGTATCGCAGTCGCATTTGTGGCAACCATCTATGGAGTGGGTTTTGCCAACCTCATTTATCTGCCGATCGCCAACCGGTTGCGTGCATTTCACTATCATTACGCACTCTTTCAGGAGATGACCCTGGAAGGGCTACTTGCCATCGCCCATGGTGAAAATGGTGTGCAAGTTGAGCGTCGGCTCAGGGCCTATTTGAAAGGAGAGTAGCCATGCGCAAGCGCTATCGGTTGCACTTGCAGGGTCGCGAGCATCTTGACCGTTGGCTGGTCTCCTATGCCGATTATATGACGCTGATCTTTGCTCTGTTCGTGGTGCTCTACTCCGTTGCGCTGGTGAACAAGGACAAATACCGCGCAGTAATTGATGGCATGAGTCAGGCGTTCAGTGTCATGCAGCCCGGGAGTCACGGTTTGCTGGAGGGGCAGGGTAATTCCCTGCTGGACAATGCGGTCTCTGCATCCCCCTCGTTGCTGGAAAGCCCTGCATCCCCCTCTCCTTCACTTGCTCCCATTTCTGGTGTGCCAGTGCTGCAAGATGGCACGACACTTGCGAAACTCGATATGCAGTTGCAACAGAGCATGGGCTCGCTGGTGGATGCCGGTATCGTCAAACTGACGCAAGATGAGAACTGGCTGACCGTTGAACTCAGCTCCGGGTTGTTGTTTGGCAGCGGCAGCGCCTTTATGGGGCCAAATGCAGCACCGGTCATTAATACTCTTTCAAGTATTCTCAAACCGGTCGATAACTATGTAAGAGTTCGGGGTTATACCGATAACCAGCAGATAAATAATGAAATTTATCGTTCTAACTGGGCGCTTTCTGCCGCTCGGGCCGAGGCGGTACTCAATGGTTTGATCGCCGATGGTATCGCTCCCCAGCGTCTGGCGTTCGAGGCATATGGCGAGTTTTCCCCCTTTGCTGACAACGGCAGCGAGCAGGGTAGACTGCAGAATCGCAAGGTTGTGGTCGCTATCTCTAAATTTGCCTGGGTGCCGCCAGCGCCTGTGGTTGCAACGCCCACTGTGGTTGCCGAGCCGGTTCCTGCGGTACAGCAAGCGGTGGATGCAGGAGAGATAAAGGTGATCACCTTGCCCGGTGGTGGCATACGCATAACAACAAGGCAGGATTGATACAGTGATTGTTTGGACGGTTGCCAACCAGAAAGGTGGAGTGGGTAAAACCACCACAGTGGTCTCGCTTGCCGGGATCCTGGCCCAGCGTGGCCAGCGGGTGCTGTTGATTGACACCGATCCCCATGCCTCGCTGACTGCATATCTTGATTTCGATTCCGATCGCCTGGATGGCACTCTCTACGAGCTGTTTCAGGCTGTCAAACCGACCGCCGAGCTTGTCAATAAACTGACGCTCAGAACCAAGTTTGAAAATATCCATTTGCTGCCTGCCTCAATTACCCTTGCGACCCTTGATCGGGTGATGGGCAATCGTGAGGGAATGGGATTGGTACTGAAGCGGGCACTGCTGCGTATTCAGGATCAATATGACTACGTGCTGATCGATTGCCCGCCGGTGCTGGGGGTGATGATGGTCAACGCGCTGGCTGCCTGCGATCGCATTCTGGTGCCTGTCCAGACCGAGTTTCTGGCCCTCAAGGGGTTGGAACGGATGATGAAAACATTCGAGATCATGCAACGTTCCAAGCGTGACAAGTTCCGTTATACCGTGATCCCGACCATGTTCGACAAGCGCACCCGTGCCTCTCTGATGACCTTGAAATCGATCAAGGATCAATACGGTGATTCGGTGTGGAATGCAGTGATCCCGATTGATACCAAGTTTCGGGATGCCAGCTTGCTGCATATCCCCCCGTCTATCTATTCTCCCGGGAGTCGCGGAACCTATGCATACGAAACGCTGCTCAACCATCTTGATGCCCTTGAGCGGCAACGGGTTCATGAGGTGACGCCATGAGAGATACCATTCAAGTCCGGGCGATGGATGACTATTTCCACTCCCTGCTGCTCGATGAGCCGCTGGTGCTGGATGAAGTTGAGGAGGTTCAATCTGCCCCGGTTCTGCAGTTGCAACGTCAGCCCCAGAGCGTCCCCGATGTGGTGGCTGCACCTTACCTCGAAAGTGATCCACGGCTTGCCCAGCTCGGTGAGTTGCTGGCGCAGGTAGGACAAGTCCAGTTCGAGAATGATGCTTTCACCCAGGAAGCAACACTCACCGCACCGCTGGAGATTGTCGCGGAAGAGTCACTGTTGCCGGTTGAGCCGGAATGGCCGGCTGAAGTGCTGGCTCCCGAAGTTGCAGAGCCTCATACCACTATCCTGACCGAGACGGCGCTGGAGGTTGCTCCGGTAGAGGCCAGTGCACCCGTCGCCTGGGAAAATATCGATACCGGCAAAGAGTTTCAGGCCCTCTTTTTTGAAGTCGCGGGCGTGACGTTTGCGGTGCCGTTGACCGAGCTTGGTGGCATTCATCAGTTGGGCGAAATCACCTCCCTGTTTGGCCAGCCTGGCTGGTACAAGGGGATCATGACCTCCCGCGAGCAGAAGATGAATGTGGTCGATACGGCCCAATGGGTCATGCCGGGTCAGCATCTCGAGATGGATGATTACAAGTATCTGATTATGCTGGGTGAATCCCCTTGGGGACTGGCGTGTCATCACCTGAAAGGGACCGAATTGTTACACCGTGATCAGGTGAAGTGGCGTCATCAGGAGGGCAAGCGCCCCTGGTTGGCTGGCATGGTCAAAGAAAAAATGTGTGCCCTGTTACATGTTCGCGAACTGCTCCTGTTGCTGGAGCGTGGGGTGAACATAGAAGGTCGCTGATAACTTCTGCAATCGAGCTGTTTTATTGCTAGTTTTAGCAGTAGACGTTTTCATAAAAGGAATAAAAACATGACAGAAAAGCGCAATATTGCACAGAATCTGGCCGAAGATGAAGTGCTGCAATGGGTAACCTTCCAACTGGAAAACGAAACCTACGGCATCAATGTGATGCAGGTTCAGGAGGTGTTGCGCTACACCGAAATTGCGCCGGTGCCGGGTGCGCCTGAGTACGTGCTGGGGATCATCAACCTGCGCGGCAATGTGGTGACTGTCATCGATACCCGTTCCCGTTTTGGTCTGCCCTCCGGTGATGTGAGTGAAAACTCCCGCATTGTGATCATCGAGGCCGAGAAGCAGGTGATCGGCATCATGGTCGACAGCGTGGCAGAAGTGGTTTACCTGCGTTCTTCCGAAATCGATGCGGCACCTGCGGTCGGCACTGAAGAGAGCGCCAAGTTTATTCAGGGGGTGAGCAACCGCGATGGGCAACTGCTGATCCTGGTTGACTTGAACAAGCTGCTCTCCGATGAAGAGTGGGAAGATATCGGTTCCCTCTGATAAGTAAGGTGATGTTTTGATAATCGAGATGGTTGCCTTGGGGGTGTCCCTGATTGCCTTGGCGTTTGCCTCTTATATCTGGTTCAAGAGCAAGTGCAGCAAGCAGGAGTCCGAGGCCAGTGTGGCAACCCTGCAAGGTCAGTTGGAAAGCTTGCGCAAGCAGATGATGGAACTCCATACCGGCGCCATTGGCATGGGGCAGCGTCTGCAGTCGGTGGAAGGGGCGATGCAGCAGGTCAATGAGCGCCAGCAAGAGCTGACCATGCAGGATCCCGAACGCAGGCTCTACAGCCGAGCGGCCAAGATGGTCGAACTGGGCGCCGATCTTGATGAAGTCATGAGTGAGTGCGAGTTGCCAAAGGCAGAGGCCGAGCTCTTGATATCGTTGCGAAAAGGTCGCTCTTGATGATTCAGGAAGGCAATTGCCTTCCTGAATTTTATGGCGTGCAGCCGCTTGTTCCCCGACTGCGTTGAGCAGATGGTTTCTACCGCATTTTCTTTGTGATCCCGGTCGCCAGTCAGTTCAATTGTTGCATCTTTGAAAAGACGTATTCCAATACTGTGTTAAGATGCAGACCGCTTCATTTTCTCTGAAAAAATCCCCATGCTGCTTCAAGTTAACAATCTGAGCTGCGTGCGCGAAGATCGCACTCTGTTTGAACACCTCTCTTTCTCTGTTGCGCCCGGCGATCTGGTGCAAATTGAAGGGCCCAATGGGGTCGGCAAGACCAGCCTGTTGCGGTTGTTGACCGGGCTGTCGCAGCCGTTTGCCGGTGAGGTGTGCTGGAATGGGGAGAATATTCGTCACTGTCGTGATGAGTATCATGCCAATCTGCTCTATCTCGGTCACCAACCCGGTGTCAAAGCGGCGCTGACCCCTTTTGAAAACCTGAAGTTCTACCAGCAGTTGCATCACCCGCAGCAGACAGAGACTGACTTGTGGCAGATATTGGCCCGGGTAGGGCTGGCCGGGTTTGAAGAGAACCCGACCGGGCAACTCTCTGCCGGTCAGCAACGCCGCGTGGCTCTGGCCAGACTCTGGCTGTCACAGAAACCGGCGCTCTGGATCCTCGATGAGCCCTTTACCGCCATCGACAAGCAAGGGGTCAAGGTGCTCGAGCAGCTCTTTCTGGAACACGCCGAGCGGGGCGGCATGGTGATCCTCACCACCCATCAGGATCTGACCCTGATGCAGGGACGGCTGAAGAGTATCTCGTTGACCCCCTTCGCATCGACATTGCAGGAGTAACGCCATGTTGCGCGCTGTTATACACCTTATTCACCGTGAACTGCTGATGGCTCTGCGCCAGCGTTCCGATATTCTCAATCCGCTCTGGTTTTTCCTCATCGTCATCACCCTGTTTCCGTTAGGGATTGGCCCGGAACCCAAACTGCTGGCCCGTATTGCCCCGGGGATTATCTGGGTGGCGGCGCTATTGGCGGCCATGTTGTCGCTGGAGCGGCTGTTTCGCGACGACTTTGCCGATGGCGCGCTGGAGCAGATGATGCTGATGCCGCACCCGCTGGGCTTGCTGGCGCTGGCGAAAGTGGTCGCTCACTGGCTGCTGACCGGCTTGCCGCTGCTGCTGATCTCTCCCTTGCTGGCGATTTTGCTGTCGCTGGATATGAACACCTATCTGGCTGTCGTTGCGACGCTGGCACTGGGCACTCCTGTATTGAGCCTGCTCGGCGCGGTCGGGGTCGCGTTGACGGTGGGACTGCGCAAAGGCGGGGTGCTGCTTAGTCTGCTGATCCTGCCGCTCTATATTCCGGTACTGATTTTTGCCACCTCAGCCATCGATGCCGCGGGGATGAGCTTGCCCTATGGCGGGCAGCTTGCCATTCTGGCCGCCATGCTGGTGGGGGCTTTGACACTGACGCCGCTGGCTGTGTCGGCAGCGTTGCGGGTCAGCCTAAACTGATGGCCGTGAGCTGAACCGAATTTGGCTCCGAACGGAGTCTTTTTGCAAAAAATAATGTTGCGATGGATCAAGGAGAGCGCCGCTTATTGCTTTCGGGGTATTTGATGCTGCCCCGTGGTCGGTATGGTAGGCCTCGCCAAACGATTAATAACAAAAAGGTTTTGTGAGCTATGTGGAAATGGTTGCACCCTTATGCCAAACCGGAGCGTGCCTATCAGCTGGCAGGCACGCTGTTGCCCTGGTTTGCGGTGATTAGTCTGCTCTCGTTTGTGATCGGTACTGTCTGGGGCCTCGCGTTTGCGCCAGCGGATTACCAGCAGGGAGATTCGTTCCGGATCATCTATATCCACGTGCCTTCCGCCATTCTCTCCATGGGGGCCTACTCCACCATGGCGGTGGCCGCCTTTATCGGCCTGGTGTGGCAACTGCGGATGGCGGACATGACGGTGGCGGCTATCGCACCGGTCGGCGCCGTCTTTACCTTTATTGCCCTCTTTACCGGTGCCGCCTGGGGCAAGCCCATGTGGGGAACCTGGTGGGTGTGGGATGCACGGCTCACCTCCGAGCTGATCCTGCTGTTTCTCTACCTTGGCGTGATTGCCCTCTATAACGCCTTCAGTGACAAGGTGGTTGCTGGCCGTGCTGCCGGCATTCTGGCGCTGGTGGGGGTGATCAATCTGCCCATCATTCACTACTCGGTAGAGTGGTGGAACACCCTGCATCAGGGGGCCACCATCACCAAATTTGACAAACCCTCCATTTCACCCGAGATGCTCTGGCCGCTGTTGATCATGATCCTGGCGTTTGCCGCGTTTCTCGGGGCCCTGACCCTGATGCGTTTTCGCAATGAACTCCTGATGCGGGAGTGGCATCGCCCCTGGGTCAAAGAGATTGCAGAGCAGGAGAAGTAAGCATGCACTTTGCCTCTTTCAGTGATTTTATGGCGATGGGCGGTTACGCCTTCTATGTCTGGCTCTCTTTTGGCCTGACGCTGATGTGTCTGGTCGGCATCATCATTTCTACCCGCATGAAAACCCGCAGCCTGCTCGGCGAGCTGCGCAGCAAACAGGCGCGCGAGGCCCGTCGCAAGGCGGCCCGGCAGATGGAGAACACCCTATGAACCCGAGACGCAAAAAACGCCTCACCATCATTCTGGCCATCACCCTGGGTCTGGCGACCGTCAGCGGGCTGGTGCTCTACGCCCTCAGTCAGAATATCGACCTCTTCTACACCCCGAGCGAGCTGGTGGAGGGGAAGGGGCCGGACAAGATCAAGCCGGAAGAGGGGCAGCGTCTGCGCATCGGTGGATTGGTGGTGCCGGGATCGGTGCAGCGGGATCCCCAGAGCCTCAAGGTGGCCTTCAAGCTGGTGGATAACGGCGGTCATCTGGTGACGGTCGAGTTTGACGGCATCCTGCCGGACTTGTTCCGTGAAGGGCAGGGGATTGTTGCCCAGGGCACCCTCAAGGATGCCACGACCGTAGAGGCGTTCGAGGTGCTGGCCAAGCACGATGAGAACTACATGCCGCCGGAAGTGGCCGATGCCACCAACGGCATGCACTTCAAGCCGGAGTACTCCGAGGCGCAGTTGAAGGGAGCCAAGCAGTGATCCCTGTGGTGGTTGCCTTTTTCGCTTTGCCTGCCGTGCGTGATGCGGCTGTTGTCACCGTTCAATTGAAAGGAATGCCTTCATGATCCCGGAATTAGGTCAGTTTGCGCTGATCCTGGCCTTTGCCACCGCCCTGCTGCTGGGCAGCTACCCGCTGCTTGGCGCCAGTTGGGGGCGTCTTGGCATGATGTCGGCGGCCCGTCCGCTCGCCTATGCCCAGTTCTTGTTGCTGCTGCTGTCGTTTCTCTGCCTGACCTGGGCCTTTATCGATAACGACTTCACCGTGCAATATGTGGCCACTAACTCCAACAGCCTGCTGCCGCTGGCCTATCGCATCTCGGCGGTGTGGGGTGCCCACGAAGGTTCCCTGCTGCTGTGGGTACTGACCCTGGGTGGCTGGACTGCGGCGGTAGCCATGTTCAGTCGCCGTCTGCCGCTCGATGCTGTCGCGCGGGTACTCGGCGTGTTGGGGCTGATCTCGGTCGGCTTCACCGCGTTCGTGCTGTTCACCTCCGATCCCTTCACCCGCACCTTGCCCTATTTCCCGGTCGATGGCCGTGACCTCAATCCGCTGTTGCAGGATCCGGGTCTCATCTTCCATCCGCCGATGCTCTACATGGGTTATGTGGGCTTTTCGGTGGCGTTTGCCTTCGCCATTGCCTCGCTGATGACCGGTCGTCTCGATGCGACCTGGGCCCGCTGGTCGCGCCCCTGGACCATGGCGGCCTGGGTATTCCTGACTCTCGGCATCGTGCTCGGCTCCTGGTGGGCCTATTACGAGCTTGGTTGGGGCGGCTGGTGGTTCTGGGATCCGGTAGAAAATGCCTCCTTTATGCCCTGGCTGGCGGGGACGGCCCTGCTGCACTCGCTGGCGGTGAGCGAGAAGCGTGCCACCTTCAAGGCGTGGACCGTGCTGCTGGCCCTCTCTGCCTTCTCGCTCAGCCTGCTCGGTACCTTCCTGGTGCGCTCCGGCGTGCTGGTGTCGGTTCATGCGTTTGCCTCCGATCCGACCCGCGGTCTGTTTATTCTCGGCTTCTTGCTAGCGGTGATCGGCTCCTCCTTGCTGCTGTTTGCCTTTAAAGGCTCGCAGGTGAAGAGTCACGGCAAACACGAATTGTGGAGTCGCGAGACCCTGCTGCTTTGCAACAACATCATGCTGGTCGCGGGTCTGCTGACTGTGCTGCTCGGCACCTTGTTGCCGCTGGTGCACAAGGAGCTGGGGCTGGGCAGCATCTCTATCGGTACTCCCTTCTTTAACCACATCTACAGCTGGCTGATCATCCCGTTTGCCCTGCTGCTGGGCGTTGGCCCGCTGTTTCGCTGGCGTCGTCAGGAGCTGGGGGAACTCAGAGGTAAGGTGGTCGTGGCGCTGGTGCTGAGTCTGGCCGCTGCCGTGCTGTTGCCGCTGGCTTTTGCCGCAACCTTCAAGCCGTGGGCGGCGGTAGGGATAGGTCTGGGGGCCTGGATCATCGTCACCAGCGTGCAGGAGACCTGGGCGCGAGCGACCCACAAGCACAGCTTTGCAGTCGGCGTGCGCAAGCTGGGTAATAGCCACTGGGCCATGATCCTCGGCCATGTGGGGCTGGCAGTCAGCATCATTGGTATCGCCTGTACCCAGAACTACAGCATCGAGAAGGATCTGCGGATGCAGGCGGGGGATCGGGTGCACTTTGCCGATTACGAGTTCGTCTTTGCCGGGATCAAAGAGAAGAACGGTCCCAACTATGATGGCTTCAAGGGCGTGCTGGAAGTGCACAAAAATGGCAAGCAGGTCGCCCTGCTCAAGCCCGAGAAGCGGATGTACAAGGTGACCCGGATGCCGATGACCGAAGCGGCCATCGATGCCGGTATCACCCGTGATCTCTATGCGGCGCTGGGGGAACAGCTCGACAACGGAGCCTGGGCGGTGCGGATCTACTACAAGCCGTTCGTGCGCTGGATCTGGTTCGGCGGCGTCTTTATGGCCATCGGTGGCGTGCTGGCGATGCTCGACAAGCGTTACCGTTTCGGCCGTCGTGAGGAGGAGGCCAAGGCATGAACAAAAAGACCTGGTTGTTTTTAATCCCCTTTATCGTCTTTTTGCTGGGGGCTGTGTTCCTGTTCAAGGGACTCTACTCCGACCCAACCAAACTCGAATCCGTGATGGTGGGCAAAGAGGTACCGGTGTTCACCCTGCAGGACATTTACGATCTGAACAAACAGCACGATCGCAGCATCCTGACCGGTCACCCCATGCTGCTCAACGTCTGGGCTACCTGGTGCCCGACCTGCTATGGCGAGCACACCTACCTCAAACAGCTGGCGGGGCAGGGCATTCCTATCATAGGCATGAACTACAAGGATGAGCGCGACAAGGCGATCAAATGGCTGGCTGAGCTGGGCAACCCCTATCAGGTCAACCTCTATGATCCGGACGGCATGCTGGGGCTGGATCTCGGGGTATATGGCGCACCGGAGACCTTCTTTATCGACAGCAAGGGGATCATCCGTTATCGCCACGTGGGGGATATTAACCCCGAGAACTGGGCGTCGACCCTCAAACCCATCTTTGATGCCATGAAGTGAGGGGAGTCCTGATGAGAGTATTTATTGCTTCCCTGCTGCTGTTGCTGGGATGGGTGGTGCAAGCGCCCGCCATGGCCGCTATCGATGTCTACACCTTCGACAACGACAATCAGGAGCAGGTCTTTCGCGAACTGACCAAGGAGCTGCGCTGCCCCAAGTGCCAGAACCAGGATATCGCCGACTCCAATGCGGGGCTGGCCAAGGACTTGCGCGACAAGACCTACCAGATGGTGCGCGAGGGCAAGGATAAAGAGGAGATCGTGGATTACATGGTGGCCCGCTACGGCAACTTTATCCTCTATAACCCGCCCCTGATGGCCTCCACCCTGATCCTCTGGCTCGGCCCGCTGCTGGTGATCCTGATCGGTGGCGCCGTGGTCGTGCTGCGCAGCCGCCGGCCCCCTGCGGTGAAAAAACAACTGGATAACGCCTTGAGCGAGGAGGAGCAGCGCCGACTGGCCGAGCTGCTCAAAGAGGAAGAGAAACAATGACCGCTTTTTGGATTGTGATTGCGGGCTTGCTGGTGTTGGTGAGTCTGGCGCTCGTCGTGCCGTTGTGGCGTGGTGAAGGCAAACAGAGCATCAGTCGCTCGGCGCTCAACAAACAGCTCTATCGCCAGCGGCTGCTGGAGATTGGCGAAGAGCGCGAGCAGGGTGTCTTGGCCGAAGAGTCCGATTCGCTGGTCGAGCTACAACGAAGCCTCTTGGATGATATTCCCGATGTGGAGCAGACCGCCCGCAGTGGCAAGAGTCTGATCTGGATCCCGGGTGTGCTGGTGCTGGTGGTGGTGAGTCTGGGGCTCTACTACAAGCTGGGCTCCTGGCAAGAGGTGAGTCGCTGGCAAGATGCCAGCAGCCGTCTTGGCGAGCTGAGCAACCGCATTCTGGTGGAGCGCGACGCCCAGGTGACCGAGCAGGATCTGCTGGACTTCACCCTAGCACTGCGTACCCGCCTCAAGGATGAACCGAACGACTACCGCGGCTGGTTGCTGCTGGGACGTTTGGCGCTGGATGGCAACGATCCCGAGATGGCCAGCGAGGCGCTGGAGCGGGCCTACACGCTGGCTCCCCAGAAATCGCTGGTGGCGGTGCCCTACGCGCAGGCGCTGATGATGACGGGGGATGAGGCGCAGGCGGATGCCCTGTTGCAAGCTGCTATCGCGCAGGATCCGGACAATATCGAGGCGCGCTCTGTCTATGCCTTTATGGCGCTGCAAAAAGAGGACTTCCAGACCGCGCTGTCTCGCTGGCAGGCGATGTTGCCACTGATGGAGAAAGGTACCCCCCGTTACGTGATGGTCGAGCGCTCCATGGAGTATGCCCGCGCGCAGCTCAAGCAGCGCGGCATCGAGGTGACGAATTCAGGCGCAGCCAAAGCGGGCGCAGCAGAGGGGCAACCGCTCGCGGTGAAGGAGGGGGAATTCCCCATCCACATCACGTTGGCGGCGGGCATTCAGCTGCCGGAAGATGCCCATCTCTTTGTCTTTGCCGTGGTGCCCAACGGGCCGCCCATGCCCATCGCCGTGAAGCGTATCGCTGGGCCAACCCTGCCTGTTACCCTGTCACTCGGGGATGGCGATGCCATGATGGAAGGCAGCAAGCTGGCGGCCTATCCGGAGCTGCAGTTCAAGGCGCGTCTCTCGCGCGGTGGCAATGTGATGAACAAGGAAGGAGCCTTCGAAGGAGTATCCGTGCCGGTCAAGACGGCCGAGATCCCTGCTGCTCCGATTGACATCCGCATCGATCACGCCCTCTAATATGCCTTTGGATAACCCGGCCCCTGGATGGGGGCCGGGTTATCTATACTTCTGATAAATCAAAATAAAACGTCAGGACAATCATATGTATCTTCGTTCAGGGGCCATACTGGCAGCCCTCTTGCTGGCTGGCTGTGCCGGTGGCCCACCCAAGCCTGGCCCAGAGAGCCTGGATCTCAATCCCGGCATGAATAATCCGGGCGCCACCAGTACGGCGGCCGATCCGCGCGACCCCTTCCAGGGGGCCAACCGGGCCATGTGGGCGGTCAACTACGATGTGCTGGAGCCCTATGTGGCACGTCCTGTGGTACATGCCTATGCCCGTTATGTGCCAGTGGGTGTGAAGGATGGCATAGCCAACTTTGTAGCCAACTTTGATGAACCGAGCAGCATGGTGAACCATCTGATCACCGGTGATTTGAAAGGGGCAGGCACCAACCTGGGACGCTTTACCCTCAACACCACGGTCGGTCTGCTGGGTATTTTCGATGTGGCCAAATATGCTGGCCTCGATCGCAACAAGCTGGAGATGGATACCGTGCTGGGCAGGGCCGATATCGGTGACGGTGCCTACATCATGGTGCCTGTTTACGGCCCGACCACCACCCGTGAGCTGGTTGGCGATGCGATTGACAGCTTCTACTTCCCCTATGCCTTGTTGACCTTCCCTATGAAGGTCGCACACTGGGCGCTGGATGGACTGGGCACACGCGCCAAGCTGATCGATCAGGAGCGGATCATCGACAACTCCCTCGATCCTTATGCGCTGACCAAGGACTTTTATCTGCAGTACAGCCAGGGCAAGGTGACAGGCAAGCAGACCGAGCTGAAAGCGTCTCAGCAAGAGCAGGCCGACGATGCCAATCTGGATGAATATATGGACGAGTTGGACCAGTAAGCGGCCATCCCGATATGTGACAAGGCGCCTGCGGGCGCCTTATTCATTTCCGCAGCCATCTAGATATAAAAAAAACGCCCCGCAGTGCGGGGCGTTTTGGCAAGCGAGGCTGATTAGGCAGCCAAGTTCTTGGCCACGAATTCCCAGTTCACCAGGGTCCAGAAGGTTTCCATGTACTTCGGACGCAGGTTGCGGAAATCGATGTAGTAGGCGTGCTCCCACAGGTCAACGGTCAGCAGCGGGGTGGTACCGGCTTCAGTCAGCGGGCAACCGGCGTTGGAAGTGTTGACGATGGCCAGAGAGCCGTCAGCTTTTTTCACCAGCCAAGTCCAGCTGGAACCGAAGTTGCCGATGGCAGATTTGGTGAAGGCATCTTTGAACTCGGCGAAGGAGCCGAATGCCTTGTTGATGGCATCAGCCAGGGCGCCAGTCGGCTCGCTACCGCCATTCGGGGAGAGGCAGTGCCAGTAGAAGGTGTGGTTCCAGATCTGGGCGGCGTTGTTGAAGATGCCGCCGCTGGAGGTCTTGATGATCTCTTCCAGAGACTTGCCTTCAAACTCGGTACCCGGCACCAGATTGTTCAGGTTGACCACGTAGGTGTTGTGGTGCTTGCCGTGGTGATATTCCAGAGTTTCCTGGGAGATGTGCGGTTCCAGAGCGTTGATTGCATAGGGCAGAGCGGGAAGTTCGAATGCCATTTTCTACTCTCCATTGGCTGGACCGTGCGAAGGCGACGGTTGCAAGACATTGCGTACTCTTTTCTATATGTGAAAAGAGTTGTTTTTAAAATGATGGGGCAGGGTAGCCCAAAGCCAAGGGATTGTAGCAGTATCAAAGATGGCCTAACAACTCTTGATTGGCGCCATGATCGCGATCAAGCCTGAGTGGGTTCTTTGCGCAATTCTAACCGGGTCACCCCTTTGTCAGTTTGTGCTCGGGCAAGATTGCAGTAGAATGGCCGCCGAAATCGCTCTAGTGAGGCACCTATGGAAACTATTGAAAAGATTAAGCAGCAGCTGGCTGATAACCCCATCATCATCTACATGAAGGGCTCCCCCAAGCTACCCAGCTGTGGCTTCTCTGCCCAGGCCTCCCAGGCTCTGATGTCCTGCGGCGAGCCGTTTGCATACGTTGATATCCTGCAAAATCCGGATATCCGCGCCGAATTGCCAAAATTCGCCAACTGGCCGACCTTCCCCCAGCTGTGGGTTGAGGGTGAGCTGATCGGCGGCTGTGACATCATGATCGAGATGTTCCAGGGTGGCGAGTTGCAGACCCTGATCAAGGAAACTGCCGCCAAGTACAAGCAGGATGACGCCGCCGCAGAATAAGCGGGTGTTCACATCGCTGAAAAGGGAGCCATTTAGGCTCCCTTTTTTATTTGCCAACTACCCGAGCGGTGCAAACATCATGAGCGGGATATCTGTGCTCATAGGGAGCGGAAGGACAGAGCCGTTTTTGCATTAATAAATCTAATCTTTAATGCTTTGTTTGGTAGTTGTTAATTATATAATTTCAGTGTGCTTGATTATATTTTCTAATCCATTGGGATTCGAGTGTTGCCGTTGTCACATTTTTTGATAATTTCACAATGAGCTAGTCTCTTTACATGTTTTTTTGTGTTGATGCTCACATTAATTGCAGATGATAAAACCTAGTATCGCTGCGCTTAGTGAAATAAAACCCTACAAATTAATAAATAAAAAGAGATTTGCGATGAAGATGTATAGCAATCTGCCCATTGGTCTTCATGATATTACTGAAGCCAAAAAAAGACTGACCAATCATATATACAAGACCGCGCAACTACCCTCAAATTACATCAGTGAACGTTGTCATGGCGAGGTTTACCTCAAGCTGGAAAACATGCAACGTACCGGATCGTTTAAAATCCGTGGTGCCTTCAACAAACTCAGTTCATTAAGTCTTGAAGACCGGCAAAAAGGTGTTGTCGCCTGCTCGGCTGGCAACCATGCCCAAGGTGTATCGCTCTCCAGTGCCATGCTTGGCATCGATGCCAAGGTGGTCATGCCCTGCTGCGCCCCCAAATCTAAAATTGCCGCAACAAGCGATTATTCAGCGGAAGTGATCCTCCACGGTAATAGCTTCAACGATACCATCGCCAAAGTCAGTGAAATAGTTGAAATGGAAGGTCGGGTATTTATTCCTCCCTTCGATGACGAAAAAGTGATTGCTGGCCAGGGAACGATCGGCCTGGAAATTATCGAAGATTTATATGATGTCGATAATATCATAGTGCCGATTGGTGGCGGTGGTTTGACAGGGCAAGATCGCGAACGTTTTTTAAGCAGGGCACGAGGATTTGACCGACCGAACAGGGTGTGATCTTATACTCTC
>NZ_JAPCJA010000048.1:15555-40949 GCF_027707745.1 Aeromonas sp. QDB23 | reverse complement strand
CATATCTGGAAAAGGTATTGGATTCAGGGCTGGCTGAATTGAAGTCAATTTAACAATATGTTCACGCTCTCGCCCTGAGGCGTTGACCCAGAAGCTGGAGAAGGCCCGCGCACTCAAGCAAGGCATGATGCAGCAACTGCTGACCGGCAAAATTCGCCTGCCGCTGGCGGCAGAGGCATGAGTACAGCCCAACCGGATGACCGCCTCTGCCGCGAGCCTGGCCACCGAGCCACCCGGCAGCGGATTTGCTTGACCGTTGCTTGACTGTTGCGTGACTGGGGCGTTGTTAATTGGCGCGATAGATGTTTATCTATCTGAAAAGAAAGAGATACTTTTATTGTGAGTTGTTTGATGGCGTGCACAGCGGCCACCCGCATACGAAAAGCGGGTGGGGTCATCGTTGGCGTGTTTATCAAGCGCTGGGTATCGCAGGAGCTAGCCACCCATGGCCTATGACTATAGCCAGAGCCTGAATCCGCAGAAGGCGCTGATATTCCGGATCGTGCATCGGGATAACCTGGAATGGATCCTGACCCATGGTCTGTGGGCGGGGAATGGTCAGCAGCAAAACCCGCACTGGGTGCATATCGGGTTGCCGGAGCTGATTGCCAAGCGTGCGCGCCATCCGGTGCCGCTGGTGCCTTACGGCGTGTTGAATGACTATGTGCCCTTCTACTTCACGCCGTTTTCTCCCATGCTCAGCAATATTCACTCAGGGCGCGGTGTTCCCCAGCGTGACAATGATGAAATCCTGATCCTGGTTTCCAGCCTGCATCGCATGGCTGAACTGGGGCTGCCGTTTGTGTTTACCGATAGCCATGCTTATTACCAGTGGGCCAATTTCTATGTCGACCTTGGTGATCTGGGGCGGATTGACTGGCCACTGTTGCAGCGCCGTGACTTCAAGCGTGATGCGGACGATTTGAGCAAGCTGGAACGCTATCAGGCCGAGGCCTTGATCCATCAACATTGCCCCATCGAGGCGTTGCTGGGCGTGGTGTGTTACAACGAAGAGATAAAGAACCGCGTGGAACAATGCATGAATCGGGTCGGGGTCGCGCGCCCCGTCTATGTCCGTGATGGGTGGTATTTCAGATGATTCGATATACAACAGGCAATCTGCTGGATGCTCCGGTGGAAGCGCTGGTGAATACCGTCAACACCGTCGGTGTCATGGGCAAGGGGATCGCCTTGATGTTCAAGGAGCGGTTCCCGGCCAATATGCGCGCCTATGCCGAGGCGTGCAAACAGGGTGATGTCGTCACCGGCAAGATGTTTATTACCCAGACGGGTGAGCTGCTGGGGCCGCGCTGGATCGTGAATTTTCCGACCAAACAGCACTGGCGCAATCCGGCACAGATGGCGTGGATCCAGGATGGTTTGCAGGATCTGCGGGCCTGGTTACAGGCGCAGCAGGTCTCTTCGATTGCCATTCCGCCGCTGGGGGCTGGCAACGGTGGTCTGCCTTGGCCAGAGGTCAAACAGGCGATTGAAACGGCACTGGGCGATCTGGATATCGATATCCTGCTCTATGAGCCCAGTAGCCAATACCAAAATGTGGCCAAGCGCGGCGGGGTGGCGGAGCTGACTCCGGCTCGGGCCTTGATTGCTGAACTGGTACGTCGCTACTGGTTTTTAGGGATGGAGTGCAGCTTGCTGGAAATCCAGAAGCTGGCCTGGTTTCTGGCTCGGGTCATTGGCCGCAACCCGCTGGGGGATCCGCTGCAGTTGCAGTTTAAGGCCCATCGTTATGGCCCTTATGCCAACAATCTGACCCATCTGCTCAATGCGATGGACGGCAGTTATCTGCAGTCCGACAAGCGCATCCCGGATAGCAAGCCGTTTGATGTCATCTGGTTTAATGAGGCTAAAAAACAAGAGCTTGCAGTTTATCTCCAGACCGAGGCCAAAGCATTTTTACCGATACTGGAGCAGACGACCGCGTTAATCGATGGTTTTGAGTCGCCCTATGGCATGGAGTTATTGGCCACGGTGGATTGGTTGATCGCCGAAGAGGGCTGTGCGCCGACGCTGAGCGTGCTGCGCGAGGGGTTGCACCGCTGGCCAGCGGGAACCCCGTGGGGTGAGCGCAAGGCGCGGCTGTTTGATGATCGCAGTCTGCAGATCGCCTTGACCCGTTTGCAGCAGGGATTGGTGTAACGACGTTTGTGTAACGAATAAGAGCGGCTGCGCGGTTGTCGCATCGGCTTGAGAGAATAACAGGGATAGAGAGCATGATTTCAGTCGGCCAACGGGAGCGGGCAACCCAGAACCGCGTCATCAAGTTATTTCAAGCGGAGCTGGGCTATCGCTATCTGGGGGATTGGCATACACGGGAGAACAACCGTAATGTCGAGCCGGAGCTGCTGACCGCTTGGCTGGTGGGGCGGGGCGTGGACGCGGCGCTGATCCCCAAGGTACTCAGGCAACTGGATCGGGCAGCGAGCCTGGGCGAAGGGCGCCTCCTCTATGATGCCAACAAGGAGGTCTATCGCCTGCTGCGTTATGGCGTGAAGGAAAAAGTAGGGGCAGGCGAGCAGAACCAAACCGTCTGGCTGATCGACTGGGCCAATCCGCAGGCCAACGACTTTGCCATAGCCGAAGAGGTGACGGTCAAAGGCGAGAATAAGAAACGGCCGGATCTGGTGCTCTATGTCAACGGCATTGCCCTTGGCGTCATTGAGCTCAAGCGCTCTACCGTCTCTGTCTCTGAAGGTATCCACCAGAACCTGGATAACCAGAAGAAGGATTTTATCCGTAACTTCTTCACCACCATGCAGTTGGTGATGGCGGGCAACGACACCCAAGGGGTGCGCTACGGCACCATTGAAACTCACGAGAAATACTATCTGGAGTGGAAAGAGCCAGCCGATCCAATCCATTCCGACCATGTCGAGCAGCCGAGTGCCAATCTGCTGGACCAGCATCTGGCACAGTTGTGCAGTAAGGCGCGCTTTCTGGAGCTGATCCACGACTTTATCGTGTTTGATGCGGGCACCAAGAAGACCTGCCGCCATAACCAGTATTTCGGCATCCGTGCCGCCAAGGCCTATATCCGCCGCCGGGATGGCGGCATCATCTGGCACACCCAAGGCAGCGGCAAGAGCCTGACCATGGTCTGGTTGGCCAAGTGGATCCGCGAAAATGTGACCGACAGTCGGGTGCTTATCATCACCGACCGTACCGAACTCGATGAGCAGATCGAGAAGGTATTCAGTGGGGTGGAGGAGGAGATCCTGCGCACCAAAAGCGGTGCCGATCTGGTGACCCGTCTGCATGCCCATAACCCTTGGCTTATCTGCTCGCTAGTGCATAAGTTCGGTCGCACGCCAGAAGGCGAGTCGGATGACGAAGATGATGGCAGCTCGGATGATTTTATTGCTGATATGCGCCGCAGTTTGCCCTCGGACTTCAGCCCCAAGGGGCAGCTGTTTGTGTTTGTCGATGAGTGCCACCGCACTCAGTCCGGCAAGCTGCATGGGGCTATGAAGAGCCTGTTGCCAGAGGCGCTGTTTATCGGTTTTACCGGCACACCGCTGATGAAGCAGGACAAAAAAAAGTCCATCGAGGTCTTTGGCCCCTACATTCACACCTACAAGTTCAACGAGGCGGTGAGTGATGGCGTGGTGCTGGATCTGCGCTACGAGGCGCGGGATATCGATCAGCGGGTCAAATCCCAGAAAAAAGTGGATGAGTGGTTCGATACCAAGACCAAGGATCTCTCGCGGCTGGGCAAGCAGCAGCTTAAACAGAAGTGGGCCTCAATGCAGAAGCTGCTCTCCAGTCGTTCGCGGCTGGAGCAGATAGTGGCCGATATTCTGCTCGACTTCGAGCGCAAGCCCCGGCTGGCCGATGGTCGTGGCAATGCCATGCTGGTCTGCGCCAGCGTCTATCAAGCCTGCAAAAGTTACGAGATGTTCAGCCAGGCCGGTTTTGCTGGCAAGTGCGCCATCGTCACCAGTTACCAACCCAATGCCAGCGAGATCAAGGGCGAGGAGACGGGCGAGGGGCTGACGGAGAAGCTGGCCAAGTACAACATCTATCGCAAGATGCTGGCCGACTATTTCGAGCAGCCGGAGGATGAGGCGGCTAAGCGGGTTGAAGAGTTTGAAAAACTGGTCAAGCAGCGTTTTATCAAAGAGCCGGGCCAGATGCGGCTGCTCATTGTCGTGGATAAGCTGCTGACCGGTTTTGATGCCCCCTCTGCCACCTACCTCTATATCGACAAGAAGATGGCTGATCACAACCTGTTCCAAGCCATCTGTCGGGTGAATCGGCTGGATGGTGACGACAAGGAGTACGGCTACATCATCGATTACAAAGACCTGTTCAAGTCGCTGGAGAAGACGGTCAACGACTATACGGCCGAGGCCTTCGCGGGTTATGACAAGGAGGATGTGGCCGGGCTGCTCAAGGATCGACTGGCGCAGGCCAAAGAGGATCTGGATAACGCTCTGGAAGCCGTCCGTGCATTGTGTGAGCCGGTGAAGGCGCCCAAGTCGCAACTCGATTATCAGCATTATTTCTGTTGTGAGCCGGGAGCCGATGAAGAGACGTTGAGCGAGAAAGAGGCATTGCGGCTGACCCTCTATCAGTTGGTGGCCAAGTTGATCCGCGCCTTTACCAATCTGGCGGGTGAGCTGGAGGAGGCGGGTTACAGCGCCTCGCAGGCCGCCTCGATCAAGCAGGAGGTCGAACACTTCGCCAAGGTCCGGGATGAGATCAAGCTGGCCAGTGGTGATCTGGTGGATATGAAGCAGTTCGAGCCGGGCATGCGCCAGATGCTGGATCTGTGGGTGGATGCCGACCCCAGCGAGACGCTGATGGACTTTGAGGAGCTGGGGCTGCTGGAGCTCATTATCCAGCGCGGCCCCGAGGCGCTGGATGGGTTGCCCAAGGAGATGCGCGACAATCAGGAGTCGATGGCCGAGGCGATTGAAAACAACGTGCGCCGGACCATCGTCGATGAGAACCCGGTCAACCCCAAATACTACGAGAGGATGTCGGTGCTGCTCGATGAGCTGATCGATCTGCGCCGCCAGCAGGCCATCTCCTATCAGGAGTATCTGGAAAAGGTCCGCGAGCTGGCCAAGCAGGTGAAATATCCACAGAGCCATAGCCAGAGCGCCTACCCAGAGAGCATAGACACGGCAGCCAAACGGGCACTCTATGACAATCTGGGCAAGGATGAGCTGCTGGTGGCCAGGATTGATACCGCTGTGCGTTATACCAAGAAGGCCGATTGGTATGGCGATCGCTTCAAGGAGCGGGAGATCGCGTTTGCCATTGCCGAAGAAACCAAGGGATACGATGTGACCGTTGCCGAGGTGATGGAGCTGGTGAAAGCGCAGCAGGAGTACCACTGATGCCCCTGATCACCATTGGTGAGCTCACGCTGGAGTTGCAGCATAAGGGGATCAAGAACCTGCACATCAATGTGCTGCCCCCTGATGGTCGCGTGCGCGTCTCGGCCCCGGCGTCGCTGTCACAGACGGCCATCAGAATGGCCGTGGTCAGACGCTTGCCGTGGATCCGGCAGCAACAGGCCCACTTTCAGGCGCAGCCACGTCAGAGCGAGCGCCAGATGTGCAGCGGCGAGACGCACTACCTTTGGGGACGGGGCTATCGATTGGAGGTGATCCCGGTTGAGGGAGCGCACAGCGTCAAGCTACAAGGGGGGTGGATCCGGATGCGGGTTCCCGCTCATTATGACGCCGCGAAGCGAGAAGCCTTGCTACTGGGCTGGTATCGCCAATTGCTACGCCAGCGGCTGCCGATATTGATGGCCAAGTGGCAGGCCTTGCTCAACGTCACCCCTTCGTTTGTCGGTATCAAACGGATGAAGACCATGTGGGGGAGCTGCAAAACAGATACATCCCGCATCTGGATCAACCTCGAATTAGTCAAGAAGCCCCCCGAATGCCTGGAATTTATTGTGGTGCACGAGCTGGTTCACCTGTTAGAGCGCAAACATAACCAGCGATTTATCACACTGATGGATACCCATCTGCCCAACTGGCGCGAGCATCGCGAGAAGCTCAACAAGATGCCGCTGGCATTTAATCGGTGGGGGTATTAGGGCTGGTTTAGCCACGATTTATTCTTCCAAAAAGTAATCTGAATCCAGGGTTTTAATGGTGAGGGTCTGGCGGGTAGTGACGCCGACGCCGTATTCGATCATCAGGGCGGCAAGACGGGCACCGTCGATCAGCACGATGCGCTTCTCAATCAGTCCGACATACTCCTGCGCCTCACGGCTAAAGCTGGAGGTGGTGATAAAGACCCCCTTGCGGGCCTTGTGCAGATCCAGCGCCCCCGCGAAGGACTGGATCTCGGGACGCCCCACGGTTTTGTCGGTGTAGCGCTTTGCCTGCAGGTAGATGGAGTCGAGCCCAACCGGTCTTCCTTGATGATGCCATCGATGCCGCCATCGCTTTGGTAACGGGTGGTGCGGGCGGCATCCTGCTGGCTGCCGCCATAGCCCATGGCCACCATCAGATCGACCACCAGCTGTTCAAAGAAACGAGGGGAAAGGCCCAAGATCTCGGCAAGCAGGTCATCGGCAAGGGAGCGATTGATGGCAGATAGTGCCTGCTCAATCTGCTCTTGAGGGGTGCTGGCCTGCTCTGGTGTTGGCGTGTCTGTCGGGATCGCCATGGCTTGTTGCGTATTGCCTGCGCTCTCACTGGAGGCCAGGGTAAACGCCACGAACTCGTTGAATTGGGCCAGATAGCGGTTGTCGATAGTATGTCCCGAGACTAGCGCCGCCTTACCCCGTTCGGTGATAAGGCAAATGCCCCGCTTGGGTTGCTCGATGAGTCCTGCCTTGACCAGATAGGTCTTGGCCCAGCCAACCCGGCTGCGCAGCGTGGTTTGGCGACCACTGGGCAAGGTGTCAGCCAACTGCTCCGGAGTAAAGGCGTAGTGCTGGCAAACCCGCTCGAATACCTCACGTAGAGAGCGGGCGACACCATCGGCCAATACCTTGAGCACGGCAGGCATCATGGCTTCATAGCTGGGCAGGGTTTCTTTCATCGGGCAACCAGATCGAGATAAAACAGGGGCTTATCTTGTCACAGCGACCTGCTTGGGGCCAGTTGGTATCGAAGTCACTGGGAGCAACCTCAAAAAAAACAGCGTCACCAAAAAAAGGGAAGGCCATGAATTGGCCTTCCCCAAGACCCACCCACTTATCACGGACGAGTAGGTTTAAAAATGTTACCACAAGCGGATGTGTGGTCACGCCTTGCGGTCAGGATTGGCGTCCATGCTCGCCGCAGGGTAAATACAGATATAGACATAGCCATGGCTTCCGAGGGTGTCGGCTTCGCAGGTAAAGCCGCCGTGCTGGATAGTGATGCAGTGCTGACGTTGAGCATCCAGCTCGCCGGTTATCAGCTTGGCTTCCAGAGCCTTGATGATCTCCGGGAAAGCCAGGTCGAGCTTGGCTATCTGCGTCTCACTCCATTCACCGATCAGACTGGCCCGATCGGATAGAAAATCGAGCCGGTAGCGACTCTGTATCAGACGAGCGCCAAAGCGTGGCGTCACGGTATGGGGCAAACCCCACTGTGCAAAAATCCGAGTGGGGTGGTCTGGCGCTACGGGGTGTTGGTTGTTGGTGTGGGTGGTTGTCGTGGTCATGATTAGCGATACCTCAGTTGAATGTCGATGCAGGTGCCGGGCACGTTGTGGCGCTGGCGTAGTCTGGTCAGGTGCTCAGGGAGTTCGGTCAGGTTTGTCAGCCGCCCCCGGTAGAGCCGAGAAAGATTGATGTAGTCGGGATGGCTCACGGTGATGGTCACCTGATGCCCAGGTTGCCAACGAGCAAACAGGCGGGCTTTGGCTTGCTTGATGGTGGTGATGCCGGGAGCGGGTAGTGTCTGACGGTTTCGCAGGTGCAGTTTGTTGAGCTCGGGGGCATAGCGATGCACCTCGAGCCCGGTGATAAGACGGGTCATGTTCGGTGACTCCAATGATGCAAAGGGCCAGCCTGTGAGGGCTGGCCCTTTATGTTGTTTGTTGATGAGCGATGAGATGGTCGCGGTGGCTAGCCGTTGTAAAACAGGATGTAGTTCACACCGGCCTGCTGGGCAGCAGTGAGCAAGGGTTGCAGTGCTGGCGGGATGGCATCGAGCTCCATGGCCAGGTTCAGGGTGAACTCATAGGCGGAGTCATCCTTCACGCCGACATGTTCATGGGAGGCCATACGCTTGACCCATTGCCATTCTGGTACCAGGTCAGCGTCATCGTAATCGCCGATGATGGAACTCATGGCGACATCCAGCATCTGCATTACCGAATGGCCTGCCAGTGAGTCAGGTGTTGCAGGGATGGTGTTGGTCATTACATCGCTCCTTGTTGTCTGGGCTGTGGGTTACAGCTGATTGATAACCGGCTTGCAATTAAGACGGTCCAGCAGATGCAGCGAACCGTACTGGGCTACCAGTCGGTCTATGGCCATCTGGGCGCAGGCCGTTCTGCTGGGTTTATTTTCAGGTATGGCGTAACGAGCAGTGAGCCAACCGCCGAGCAGCGCAATGCGGTAGCCACTCGGGATGTGGGTGAGGGACGTTCCTATTCCCCTCCCGTGAATGAGGAAGGGCACTGCCTGTCCGCCGATGCCGATATCGATGCGCTGACCCTTGAGCTCGAAGGTGGTGATCTCGCCGGTTTGCGGATGTTTGCCGGGCACCTTGATGGTGATGTTTTTCGCCATTTCACACCTCCGGCTTGCGTTCAAAGTGGTGGGTCACAACGCCCGCTTCCGGGTCGATGCTGATAAACGCCGGGGCTTGCGGGTGGTATTGGTAGAGCCGCGCCAGTTCGGCACGAAACGCCTCGACGTTCGGCGCAATTACATGACTGGTATCCCCCTCGGCGTAAGTAAAGGTCTCCAGCTTCTCGGTGTTAATCCAGATGCCAAAGTACCAGGCGTCTTCCTCGGTGTCGTATTGCTGCCAACCTTGAGCCAATAGCGTGCGGTCGTAGTAATAGCGGTCAGCCTGATGGCTCCCCCGGTCGATGCGGCAACCCGTCACGGTGAGCTCAAACTGGATACGCCCCGCTTGGTGAGCCTTCTTGACCCGGCGCAGCAGCTTGAGGGCCTTGGCTCTGCTACGGCCATTACCGAGCGGTTGCGGCTGCCTGGCCCGTAATGCCAGATGGGTCATTATCTTCGGCGCGGTGTTGTGGTTGAGCTGACCGATGGCAGTGGTGATCTGCCGAGCGGACAGAGTCTTGTAATCACGTAGGTCGTGCATGGTGGGGTTTCCTTCAAATGCAAACAGCCCCTCGGCGTGAGGGGCTGTGAGAGGTCTTGTGTGTGCTGGTGGCCGTGGCTCAGGTGTGACTACTCCAATCCGGCTTGTCATTACTACCATGGTTGACGTAGGCCCCGACAATTACCCGTTGCCACTCGCCGACCGGCTGACCCACTGCATTACAGGCGCAGCGAAAGCGGGCGAAGTTAATCTCTCGCGGCAGGTACTCGCGCATATCGCGGGGACTGACAAAGAGCGAGGTTTTGTGCAGCACCGGGTTGGGCGCAACCAGTGGCCCGCCAATACGTCGCCCCTCCACATCGTGGGCATAGGCAAAGCCCGGCAGCATCAACTGCTGACTGATGAGCTTGGCAAGCCCTGGATGGGCACACATGGCCTCTGCCACGGCGGCCTGGCTAAAGCTGTCGGTAAATTCAATCATGGGTGATTCTCCCTTTCAGCAGGTGAACGGTAGGCCGCTGCCAGCAGCGCAAACTGTTCGACCAGGTAACTGATGCTGATTCCCAGTTCATCACTGACCCCATCACCCAGACGATGATGCAGGTGTGCCATGTCATCGGCGATACGCTGGGCTATATGGGCCGTTGAGCTCGGTGGTGAGCTTGTCACTGTCAGAGTGATGGAAAGGTTCATCACATCTCTCCCCAAGTGGCTTGCTCCCACAGTGACAGTCGAGTCAGCACGTCTTGCGCCAGCGCTTGCTGTAACTGCTGTAGTACCTTCACAAGCCGAGGTGCCTGCTCAGGGCTCCCGCTCCATTCACTCGATTGGTACAGGGCGCAGCAGGTGAATTTGTAGAGGGCAACCAGCTCGCTATCGGTGAGTGGTGCCTGGTGGTAACTGTGGGCAGGTTTAATCTGTCCCAGCTTGGTCGAGCAGTGCTGGCGTGGTTCCTTCTGCTCTTGCTGGCGTCCTAACTGATAGCGATGCCAGACTGCCCGCCGGTTGGCGAGCATCATCAACCGTACCAGCCGGTCTACCCGCCACGTCCAGGTACTGGTGACATCCATTGGCGAGTTCCACCAGAGGGAGCGCAGCAGCTCAAGGGTGTAGTGCGGTGGCATGGGGGCATTGCAAAAACGGTGTAACTGAACGGCAAAGGCAAGGTAGTCCTTGCGATCGATCATGAAAGCAGACATGGGGATGACTCCTTGAAATGCAAAAGGCCACCTGTAGTGAGGTGGCCTTGTTGGGGGGATCGGAATATCCGGATCTTGGTGTTGGACCTAATGATCCGGGTTTGGGAATGCTGGCGTTATTCGTGCGCCTGCTCTGTGCTGGGGAGAGCCGCATCGAACAGGATGGCGTAGAGTGCACCATCAATGCCGTTGACGGCATCGTGATGCGGGTAATAGGGCGGCGTGTCTCGGGATCGCTCAAAGTAGTCACCAAAGCAGCTGAGACACTCGCGGATCTCGATGGTGGATCCCTGCAGCAAGGTCTCTTCAAAATGCTTGGCATAGGCCTCGTCATCATGTGCCTTGGTGACGGCCTTCTCCAGCAATGTCAGCGCATCCTCGTTGCAGGCGGCTGCTAGCCTATGGCGTAGCTTCTCGAGGGTTTCCTCAAGGGAATAGGGATTGGGTAATCGCATGGTGTTTATCCCTTCTTGGCTCGGTTAAGGGCGTAGCTGATGGAGCAGTGCATCAATGGCCTCGACACAATCGCTCTGGGTGAGCTGATAGCCGTTAGGCAGGTGAGCCACGATGGCAGGCTCGGCCTGCATCTCGACGTTGTCTGCAAGCCAGCCGCGCAGCTCGAGGAGGATGTCGAGGGTGGTGAGGTGTGACTTACCTAGGGTTAGAGTCATAGCTGACCTCTTTCGGCCAGCGAGACCACGCCCTCGGCACCGACCACCAGATGGTCGAGCAATCGCACATCGACCAGCGCCAAGGCCTCCTTGAGGGCTTGGGTAAAGACCCGGTCAGATTGGCTGGGTTCAGGGTCACCGCTTGGGTGATTGTGCACTGCGATGATGGCCCCGCAGTTGAGTATCAGGGCCCGCTTGACTACTTCCCGTGGGTAGATGCTGGCGCTGTCCAAGGTGCCGCGAAACAGTTCCTCAAAAGCCAGTACGCGGTGTTGGGAGTCAAGGAACAGTGCACCAAACACTTCATGCTCCCGGTCCTGTAGCAGGGTTTGCAGCCGCTCGGCGGCCTCGGTGGTGCTGGTAATGGCGGTGCCTTTGGCCAAGCGCTTACGGGCAATCTGGTTGGCGATACGCAGCAGGTCTTGTTCGGTCACGGGTTCAGTGACGACATAAGTGCCGGGGCATTCCCCGGCTTTCAGCTTGTGATAACGCATAGTGGAATTCTCCAAATAAACAAAACCCCGGCACGCATGAAGCATGTCGGGGTTAAAGGTAGAGCGGTTGTTGGTTCACTTTGAGGGTAGTTCAGTTGGTCTTGGTGGCGGCTTCTGCTCCTGCTCAGGCTGTAGGGGCACGCTTCACCGGCATCAGCAATCCGGGGACCTGCAGGGTGAGCGGCATAGCGAGCGCAACGCTCAGCCGTTCCGCCAGCTCATAGGCTTGGCCGATAGTGTCGTAGTCAGCTATCCAGGTAGCCAGCGCCAATCCACTGGCTTCTACCGCTCGCAAGTAAACGCCGTAGCCGTGCACGGGCAGGGCGCTGCCCCGAACCACTTGCGTCTCGCCATTACGATTGATGGCTTCAAGTTCAACGGCTACCGGTTGTTTTGGCATCTTGTGCCTCCTCTTGGGGTAAGGGGTCACTCTCCACACGATAGCCGTGATGGATGCAGGCACGCTGCAGGTCACTCATAAAGCTTCCCAGCACGCGGGGCTGCTCAGAGAGTGGGACGGCTCCTGCCTGGCTGCGCCAGAAACAGCGACGCTTAGGGTCCACACAGATTTCATCCACGGGCTGGCTCATGGTGTGCCAGTCCTCGGCATTGGTGAGGGAGAGCAGTTGCCACTGCACGCCAGACCAACGCACTTGCAAGGTGACTGTGCGGGCTGGTGGGCTATCCGGTGTCAGGTGCAGCAGCCAGCGCTGACTACTGCGGGTAGGGGTTATCTTGGCGTTGGCGGCAACTTGTCCCAACCATTGACGTGAGTAGTGGGAGAGCGCTAATTCTTGGCTCATCGTGTCCTCCTAATCTCCTGCGACCGTGACGCTGAAACACTCCAACCGGCAGCAGGCAATGAAGTTGCTCTGCCAGATATCGAACAGCTCCCGCGCTTCGGCCAGTCGCAGTGGTCCCCAGCCCAACATGGTGTGTTCCCCATCGAGGAAGTTGAAATCGAGCTCTTTGCAGAGCTCGGCATCCTGGGCGAGCCCTTGGTAGCTGAAGTCGGTGACGTAATCGAACAGCCAGCCATCGAGCCCGCGGATCAGGCGGATCTCGACCGGGTGCACGCCGCCTTGCTCGGCGCTGTAGCCGGGATTGCGAAAGTTGAAGGTCAGTTGGGTTAAGCGCTCAAGATTGAGCTCGGTTTTAGCGACTTCCTGGTTAAGCTGAACCAGCAATGCTTGTGCAACGGGCATGGCAAAGCCGTCCCGGAAAAAGGGAATGGTCATGGTGTACTCCTTGTGGGGGTTAATCTTGGCCGAACAGCTCGCGCATTTTTTTGGCAACACGGGCACGGATCTGTTCATCAATAAAGGCGGTAATACTGGCGAGTGCCGCACTTAGCACCGCGATGTCATCGGTGAGCCCCATCGGCAACACGTCCGGGATCGCATCGATCGGTGAGATAAAGTAGGCCAGCGCACTGTAGATCAGCAGTTTGGCCCAGAGCGGTAAGTCATCCTTCTGGCTGGTGTAGTAGAGCAGCAAGCAGGTCTCGATAAAGGGCCGACCGGCACGTTTGGCAAAGGCCCAGAGTTTGTGCCAAAAGCCTGGGTGATCGAACGGCTCGCATTCAGGGGGAATGCAGGGGGGCATAGTGTGTCTCCTTCACAGGTGGGTGAATGGCAGAAATGAAAAGAGGAGGCAAATGCCTCCTCTTGGATGGGAATGGATGTGAGCTATTGGTCCCACATCAAGCAGTCAAACTCAGGGGTATTAGTGGCGGGCAGTACAGATGCGACCTCTTTGGTTGGCAGTGCCAGTTGCTTGCCGTCAGCCGTTAAAATGCTGATCGACTTGGCCTTGCGCAGCTTGCCCCACATGTCGAAGAAATTGTTCTCACCGACACGGGACTCGGTCTCATAGGGCGCATCGTATTGGCTGCCATCGACGATGATGGTGAAAGCCTGCCCAGCATAAGAGCCGTACTCCTTGCCCTGCACGGTAGCCGTCATGCTGACCTTGCGGGTGTCATTACAGGCGATATAGAGGTTGTTTTGCTCGTTGACCACCGCCGTGTATTCGCTGGTGCCCTGACCCCAGCCACTGCTCCAGCGTCCGGCCTCGCCATACGCAAAGGCGTTGCCGCACAGCAGCAGTGCTGTTGAGGTAATGAAGAGTTTTTTCATCCCTGTGACTCCTAAAGGCTCAAGGATTTAGATGAGCCATTAACGTGGTTATTTTTTGTAAAGCACGCTGAGTGAGTTATCCACCAAGTGCTTAACGATTTCATAGTCTGGATTGTAAGTGGCGAGATTATGTGCCGCGATAGTGACGGCAGATGCGATCCCGGCTAGACCGGTAATACCGCCAAAGACGCTGGCCCCTGCTGCGGCGATCCGACCCTTGGTATAGACCCGGCATTTCAGCCCAGCAGGTTCGATGCTGTTTTCAAGTTTTGTCACAGCGGCGCTCATTCGCCCCGATAGCCCCACGACTTCGAAAGATTTTCGTGCACGGATCAGTGAGGTCAGCTTGTCAGTACCCAGATCTTCATAAGTCAGTCTTTCCATGTTTTGTGTCCTTGGTCGTGTAGTAAGAGCGTCTTATGGAGCCCACCTGTTGCGAGTTAGTCACGATGGTTTATTGGCTGAGGGCCTCGCATCCGTGTCAAATCAGCATCAATTGCTGTCTGGTGGACTCATTAAGTCTTTAGTCTACCTTTTGAGTCCTTATCGTCAATGGGTCCATGGTCAACCATAGAGGTTGACTGGAGGACCCATGACAGATATCAACCTTGAGCTGTTAGCCAAGAGCGTTGGCAAGGCGATCAGCCACAAGCGTACTCAAGCCGGATTCACGCAAGAGCATGTGGCTGAACACCTCAATATCGGCATGGAAGCCGTCTCCCGGATGGAGCGGGGGATTGTGGTGCCGACCGTGGTGCGGCTGGCGGAGCTCGCTCAACTGTTTGGCTGTGAGCTGGCGGATTTCCTGCGCGAGACCAGTAACCGCCCGACCGAGCAGGGCATTGTGCTGAGCCAGCAACTGGCTCGGCTCGATGATGCTGACCGAACCCTGTTGCTGGAAACGGTAGAACGGTTGGTGGAGCGGTTGGCGCGTCCCAGCTGATCATCCACCATTCACTGGGGAGGTTATGGGTTCCCTTTCCCCAATTTATTGGTGAGTGGGCTCCTTCTTGGTTGCGGCCTCTGTGACGCTATGGTTGCTTGGCTTTGCGGTGCGTTACGCGAGGTAGCCGCCTCTGCCCCTGCGTTTCCATTCGCCGTCTCGTCGCTGTTGGCTTCGGGATAGAACTCCTCCAGCAGCATCGGCACCTCTTCATCGATATCCTCAAATTGGCCATTGCGCAGCAGGTCGCGAGCGGCCTGCTCCATCTGGTCGATGGCGAGCCCCGCCTCTTGATCACGCCGGGCGGCCTCCAGTGCTTGCCTGACTGCCTCAGTCAGGTTGGTTTCTTCCCGCAAGGTCAAATCCACGTAGTAGACCGGTGTGCGGTACGACTGGGTGGTGCTCTTGGCCCGCAACCGCAGGGTGAGCGGCAGATAGCGGGTATGGCCCCCGCTCACTGCCTCCAGGTACTTCAGTCGAGCCGCCAGAGTGCGCACCGAGTTGTAGCCGGTGGTGCGGAAGATAAAGCTACCCAGCTCATCCCCTTGCCCCTCCACAAACAGGTTCAGTCGTCCGTACAGCTTGCAGCCCTGTTGCCCTGCAAAGGCGCAGCGCTCTGGTCCAGGGCAGCTGACTTCCTCCATGCCTTGCGCCCCCACACGTCTCGCCACCTCCCCATTCCCGACACAGAGCGGCCTGCCGGTTTGCCGGTCAAAGGCGCTGTATTCCGCCCGCAGATTCAAGTCGCTGTCGTTGAACAGCACCCTCACTGGAATGGCGCGGATCTTGGTCTGCTCCTGCCCTTGGCCACTCTTTTGCGATGAGTAGTGTTGATGCAGGGGATGGAGCAACCATCCCCCCTTGTGCTGTATCTGGGTGGTGAGGGTGAAGCTGTCGTCCTTCTCCGGTACCCACTTATCCTGTTTTTGCACCAGCTTGCCGATGCAGATCCGCCCGATCACGGGCGGGGTGATCGCCAGTCCTTTGATCATGGTGTTTGCCTCAAGGGTTGAATGGTGAAACGGCGCACGCCGGGCACCGGTTTGACGTAACGGGTGAGCAGGTCGGGATGATCCTGACCGAGCTTTTCGAGATCCGGTGCTAGCCGGTCTTTGCTGCGCTTCCAGGTGATCTTGCCATCGGCAAACAGCCCGGCTGTCGCTTCACCCAAGGTCGCTTGCAGCCGCTGTTTGAGTTGTGACTCCTGCAGCTCGACAGCTTCCTTTTGCTGACGTAAGCGCAGTAGCTCCCCAAACAGCTGGTTAAACTCGGGAGAATCCGAGAGATCCAGCGTCTGACCATCATCGCGGGGAAAGAGCCAGCTCAGGGCATTGGCGGCATCGCTGGAGCCGTCAGGATCGGGCTGCTGGTCTTGTTGCACCATCTGCCAGAACTGCGCT
Organism: Aeromonas sp. QDB23; assembly: GCF_027707745.1. Lineage (NCBI taxonomy): Bacteria > Pseudomonadati > Pseudomonadota > Gammaproteobacteria > Aeromonadales > Aeromonadaceae > Aeromonas > Aeromonas sp. QDB23. Next base: position 24,880 of record NZ_JAPCJA010000048.1, on the reverse strand, counting down.
TCCCGCTCGGTGAGATCCTGGATCTTCTCCTCATCGCGCTCGATGCGGTAAATCCGAAAATCCTGGCCGCCGATCAGCACTGCCACCTCAGCCCAGGCATGGCCGGTAACCGCCAATTGATGCAGTACCTGACACTGATAAGCCACCGGCACACCTTCCTCCCACTGGGGGGCGCTGTGATAGCTGGCGGTCTTGATCTCCAGAATGCCCGGCCCATCGGGATGGCCGACTACCTCCCGATCGAGGTTGGCGAGCATGAAGGGTTGCTCGGGGTGTTGCAGCACAGCATTGACCCGTCGCACACGAAAGCCGGTGCGTTTGGCATAGACCTGCGCTAACACAGGCTCCAGCTCAATGCCCCACAGCACGGCTTCCTTGTGTGAGATATCCTCCGGCTCCTTGCGACCGGTCTTCTCCAGCCAGAGGCTGAGCGGGCATTTGTAGGGGGAGAGCCCCACTGCGACGGCGGCATCGGAGGAACCAATGCCGAGTTTACGGATAGCGAGCCACTGCTCGCGGGTTAACTGGGTAGTAGAGGCTAGCCGCAGGGCTTGGCCATATTTGGCTTTTGCTTTCATGACTATTCCTTGTTGACGGCATAAATGGCTACGCCCGGATTGGCTTGCGCCAGTCCGGGTGAGGTCGTTATGCGATTTGAATGGGGAAGCGTAATTACTGCAGCAGAGTGAGTGCCTGATTCAGGGCTTGGGATTTGAGTTGGGCCCCCTGACCAAACCAGGCGGAGTCGAGCCGGTGATCTTGGCTGCGGGCACGGCGGTGGTGATCCACGTATTCAGTGACCGCATTGACCAGCCCCCAGGCGGTATTGCGGGAGCTCGCAAGTTCTGAGCCCATGCCTGCGCCCTGATAGAGCTCATGCAGCCGTTGTACCGGCTTGGTGAGAATGATGTTCTCCTCATCGAGCGGTTGCGCCAGCAAGTCGCTGAAAAAGCGCAGCGCCTCTTCGGGGGCTACGGGCCGCTGTGCCAGCGCCTTGGTCTGGATTTTGAACTCATCCCAATGGGAGAGCCCCAGCCCAAGCGACTCTTTGACAGCAGCGGCGTCGAACTGAGTGGAGTGGGGCACCTTGATGGCGCCGGTAGCGCCACGCAGTGCCATCTGCAGGGTGTTATTGCAAACCACCCGCAAAGAGGTGAACTGCGCCGTGGTGCAGAGCGTGCCGTCGCAGCTGGTCGCCAGCAGCAAATAGGACTTTACCAAGTCATTGCCTTTGAGCTTTAGGTCCTGACCTGTTTTAGCCAGAGCCCACAGCTTGCGGCCGCCTTTAAGCGAGCCTGCTGTTTCCAGCTCAAAGCCACCGGCTTCTACCAGATCTTGATAGAAGTGCAGCACCTCGTGAGGCTGTACCACGTTGTAGCGACTTGAGACCACCGATAGGGGGGCGAGGGTATCGGAGCGATACAGCACCTTGCTATCGCTGTAGGGACGGATATGCAGTGCATCGGAGGCGACGTTAAACATTACGTCACTCTGCTCAATGGTCCAATTCATCCCGGCTGCCTGCAGCCAGATATCGAGAGATTGTTGCGGGGGCAAGACATTGCCAAGGCCATGCCAAGGGGTTTGGCCGGTGTAGGCCATGGTGTCGATCAGGTGAGCCATATCTCCTCCAGGAATTGTGAAATGCAGACATCAGCCTGCTAACTCATGGAGGTGATGTAGGTTTGAAAGTTTATTGAATAGGATGTAGTCGTGTTTTTATTTGTGTGTGCTGTTAAGCAGCATACAGGTTGTTATGTTTGGACAATGCCCTTCATTGGAGATGTGGGTGCAGGATTGGTAAAAGAGGCTCAATCATGAAGGGTGTTTATAGCGTAGGCTAAAGCGTAGGCAGGTAAATAAATTTCAAAAAAACGCATTAAAATCAACATGTAAATACCCTTGCATCATGGGCGTGTGGGCGCTGAGATTGGCGCTTGGCGCAGCGCCAGTAGCGTGGTGTTGTGCGGTCATGTTCTGTTCCAGAAGGGGCCTCTGCGGGCCAGTGTCTGCGGTGATGAGCCTTGAGCTTGATGGCGCCATTCTACACATAAGCGCCGCGACGGGGGAGCGGGTGTTCCGGGCGCGGTTGCTCTGCATTATTGAAGACATGACTCCGGTGCGGCACCTCACATTGCGGCAGGCAAGGGCGGTCTGCCGTGGTTGCGGGGGTTGGTATCGGGATCGCATAATGTGCCTCTTGAGCGGATCAGAAGGAGTCGTGATGAAACTGGATGCAGAGATAGAGCACCTTGCCATCGAGCTAGGACGGGCCCTCGGTCAACGGGGCTGGCTGGCGGCGACCGCCGAATCCTGTACTGGCGGCGGGGTGGCTACGGCTATTACCGACATCGCGGGCAGCTCCGGCTGGTTCGATCGCGGGTTTGTTACCTATACCAACGAGGCCAAGCAGCAGATGTTGGGGGTGAGCGACGAGAGCCTGGAGCTGCACGGTGCGGTGAGCGAAGCCGTGGTGCTGGAGATGGCTCGTGGTGCGCTGGCGCACTCGTCGGCCGCTATCAGTGTGGCCATCAGCGGCATTGCCGGCCCCGGCGGCGCTACCGAGGACAAGCCGGTCGGCACTGTCTGGTTCGCCTGGGCCGACCGCAACGGCCGTCACCACTCTCTGCTCGCCCGCTTCGACGGGGATCGCCGACAGGTGCGCCAGCAGGCGGTGAGACAGGCCCTGTCGGGTCTGTTGGCCCTGCTCAGATAAATTGGGCTTGATACTGTATGAATAGACAGTATACTTAGCCCAACTTCACTTCTTACTCACGATTTCCAGCGGAGATTGGCATGGATCAGAACAAACAGAAGGCACTGGCGGCTGCGCTGGGTCAGATTGAAAAGCAGTTCGGCAAAGGTTCCATCATGCGTCTGGGCGACAGCAAGACCATGGATATCGAAGCCATCTCTACCGGTTCTCTTTCGCTGGACGTGGCGCTGGGCATCGGCGGCCTGCCGTGTGGCCGTATCGTCGAGATCTACGGCCCGGAATCTTCCGGTAAAACCACCCTCACCCTGCAGGTGATCGCGGAAGCCCAGAAGAAAGGCAAAACCTGTGCCTTCGTCGATGCGGAGCACGCACTCGACCCTATCTATGCTGCCAAGCTGGGCGTCAACGTCGACGACCTGCTGATCTCCCAGCCGGATACCGGCGAACAGGCGCTGGAAATCTGCGACATGCTGGTTCGCTCCAATGCCGTTGACGTCATCATCGTCGACTCCGTGGCGGCCCTGACCCCGAAAGCGGAAATCGAAGGCGAAATGGGTGACTCCCACGTAGGCCTGCAAGCCCGTCTGATGTCCCAGGCGCTGCGCAAGCTGACCGCCAACATCAAGAACGCCAACTGCCTGTGCATCTTCATCAACCAGATCCGGATGAAGATCGGCGTCATGTTCGGTAGCCCGGAGACCACCACAGGTGGTAACGCGCTCAAGTTCTACGCCTCCGTGCGTCTGGATATCCGTCGTATCGGCGCCATCAAGGAAGGTGACGAAGTGGTCGGTAACGAGACCCGCGTCAAAGTGGTCAAGAACAAGGTGGCCCCGCCCTTCAAGCAGGCCGAATTCCAGATCTTCTACGGCGCCGGTATCTCCAAAGAGGGCGAGCTGGTGGACTTGGGCGTCAAGCACAAGCTGATCGACAAGGCCGGTGCCTGGTACAGCTACAACGGCGAGAAGATCGGTCAGGGCAAGGCCAACGTCATGAAGCTGTTCGCCGAGAACAAGGTAATGGCTGGTGAAATTGAAGCGCGCCTGCGCGAACTGCTGCTCTCCGGTGCCGTACCGGCAGAAAAGCCGGTGGCAGCTGCCGCCGAAGAGTTTGAAGACGAAAGCGAACAAGAGTTCGAATAAGGTAAAGGAGGCCGGGTTGATACCCGGCCTTGTCATTTATGGTCGATGAATCTCTCCCCGAACCCGTTGAACTCTCCTTTGAAGAGCTGTTTGCCGCTGCCCGCGCCTTTGCCATGCGCAGTCTGGCCCGTCGCGAGAGCGCCGAGTCCGAGCTGGCCAACCGGCTGCGCCAGCAAGGTTTCAATGAAGAGGTGATCGAGGCGGTGGTCGACTACTGTCGCGGTTACAACTGGGTTAACGACGAACGTTACGGTGGCATGGCGGTGCGGGCCGGTGCAGCCAAGGGACATGGCCCCATCAAGATCCGCTTCGATCTGCGCCGCAAGGGGCTCGATGATATGCAGATCGATGCCGCCTTCGATCAGCCGGAACTGGACTGGTTTGAACTGGCGTTTGCCCTGCTCGAACGGCGTGCCCGGGTGGCCGATCTGGCGGATTTCAAGCTGCGGATGAAGTGGCTCAAATACCTGCTGGGGCGTGGTTTTACTCAGGATCAGGCGCGTTATGCGATATCAACCCTGCAGGAGTCGGCCTCAGAGTAACGGGGCCGGTGCCTTGTTGCGTGATGCAAGGTCATGAGACAACGCCTTGCCCGCGGCACTCTTTCCTCTTCTATGCACCACCCAGTGATACTCCTTATCTCGCATTTACAGGATTTTTCTTGCCCATTCAGTGGCTTGGGGGCCGGGTGTGGCGAAAGGCCGGTTCTGCCGTGCCACATGGCTATTTTCCACTGCTTTTTGCCTGATCCCCGGCTCAAAAAGCCTCGGTTTGCCTCCCTTTTCTCTTCGTATCCGTTTATGCGCGCTTTTTCGCCCGTGACGGGCCTGTACGTTTTACTTTACCCCGCAGAAAACTTACATTAATGCGGTTAAAAGTCCGTATTCGAATCAAGCAGGATTTTCCATGTATATGTCCACGTCAGAGATACGCGCTGCGTTTCTCGAGTATTTTCGTTCCCAGGGACACCAGGTTGTCTCCTCCAGCTCGCTGGTACCGCATAACGACCCGACCCTGTTGTTTACCAACGCGGGTATGAACCAGTTCAAGGATGTGTTCCTTGGCGCCGAGAAGCGTGCCTACAACCGCGCCACTACGTCCCAGCGTTGTGTCCGTGCCGGTGGTAAACACAATGACCTGGAAAACGTCGGCTATACCGCCCGTCACCACACCTTCTTCGAAATGCTGGGCAATTTCAGCTTCGGCGACTACTTCAAGCATGACGCCATCAAGTTTGCCTGGGGTTTCCTGACCGAAGTGCTGCAGCTGCCGAAAGATCGCCTGCTGGTGACCGTCTACGCGACTGACGATGAAGCGTTCAATATCTGGGAGAAAGAGGTCGGTGTACCGGCCGATCGCATCGTGCGCATCGGTGACAACAAGGGTGCCCCTTACGCTTCCGACAACTTCTGGGCGATGGGTGATACCGGCCCGTGCGGTCCCTGCACCGAGATCTTCTATGACCACGGCGATCACATCTGGGGTGGCCGTCCTGGCTCGCCGGAAGAGGATGGCGACCGTTTCATCGAGATCTGGAACGTGGTGTTCATGCAGTTCAACCGTCAGGCTGACGGCACCATGGAACCGCTGCCCCGTCCGTCTGTGGATACCGGCATGGGTCTGGAGCGTATCTCCGCCATCATGCAGGGTGTCCACTCCAACTACGAAATCGACATCTTCCAGGCGCTGATCAAGAAAGCGGCCGAGATCGTCGGTACCACCGATCTGAGCAACCAGTCCCTGCGCGTCATCGCTGATCACATCCGCTCCTGCGCCTTCCTGGTGGCTGACGGCGTGATGCCGTCCAACGAAGGTCGTGGCTATGTGCTGCGCCGCATCATCCGTCGCGCCGTGCGCCACGGTCGTAAGCTGGGTGCTACCGACGTCTTCTTCTACAAACTGGCTGCCGAACTGGCGGTGCAGATGAAGGACGTGGGCGCCGAACTGATCGCCCAGCTGCCGCTGGTCGAGCGCGTACTGCGCATCGAGGAAGAGCAGTTTGTCCGCACCCTGGATCGCGGTCTGCTGCTGCTGGAAGATGTGCTGGCCAATCTGGGCGACGCCAAAGTCGTGCCGGGTGAGGTGGTGTTCAAGCTCTATGACACCTACGGCTTCCCGGCCGACCTGACTGCTGACGTGGTGCGCGAGCGCGACATCGGCATAGATGAAGAGGGCTTCACCGTCGAGATGGAGAAGCAGCGTGCGCGCGCCAAAGAGGCCTCCAGCTTCGGCGTGAACTACAACGAGATGCTCAAGCTCGACTTCGAAACCCCGTTCACCGGTTACAAGAACTTGAGCGAGCGCACTCGTGTGCTCGGCATCTACAAGGGCACCGAAGAGGTGAATGGCCTGATCGCCGGTGACGAAGCCGTCATCGTGCTGGAGCAGACCCCCTTCTACGCCGAGTCCGGTGGTCAGGTTGGCGACAGCGGCACCCTGAAAGTGGACGACGGCATCTTTGCCGTGACCGACACCCAGAAAGCGGGCAAGGCGATCATCCACAAGGGTTACATGGAGCTGGGTACCCTGGAGAAGGGCGCCGAAGTGGAAGCCGTGGTCGATGGCGATCGCCGTCAGGCCATTGCCCTGAACCACTCCGTGACTCACCTGCTGCACGCCGCCCTGCGTCAGTCGCTGGGTGATCATGTGACCCAGAAAGGTTCTCTGGTGGGGGCCGAGCGCATGCGTTTCGACTTCTCCCACTTCGAGGGGTTGACCATGGCGACTATTCGTCGCATCGAAGAGCTGGTCAACGCCCAGATCCGTGCCAACCACGAAGTCAGCACTCAGGTGATGGATCTGGAAGCCGCCAAGGCTGCCGGTGCCATGGCGCTGTTTGGTGAGAAATATGAAGACGACGTGCGAGTGGTGCGCATGGGCGACTACTCCACCGAGCTGTGTGGCGGTACTCACGCCAAGCGCACCGGTGACATCGGCTTCTTCAAGATCATCGCCGAGAGCGGTATCGCCGCCGGTGTGCGTCGTATCGAAGCGGTGACCGGTAAGGGCGCCATCGACTTCATGCACCAGCTGGCCGAGCAGTTTGAAGAGGCTGCCGCACTGGTGAAAGGCGACCAGTTCTCCATCGGCAGCAAAGTGCGCCAGATCCTGGACAAGTCCAAGATGATGGAGCGCGAGCTGGAGCAGCTCAAGGCCAAGCTGGCTGCCCAGGCCGGTAACGATCTGCTGAGTCAGGTGATCGAGATCAATGGTCAGAAGGTGCTGGTTGCAGCACTGGAAGGGGCCGATCCGAAATCTCTGCGCGGCATGCTGGACGAGCTGAAAAACCGCATGAAGTCCGGTGTCGTACTGCTGGCAACCTGTGCCGACGGCAAGGTGAACCTGATCGCGGGTGTGACCAACGACCTGACCGGCAAGGTCAAGGCCGGTGAGCTGGTCAATCTGGTTGCCCAGCAGGTGGGTGGCAAGGGCGGTGGTCGTGCGGACATGGCACAGGCGGGTGGTACCCAGCCTGAGGCGGTGCCGGCAGCGCTGCAATCCGTTCACTCCTGGCTGGAAGAGCGCCTGTAATAGGGCGAGGTGATCTGTGGCACTCTATGTACAGAAGTACGGCGGCACCTCGGTCGGCACACTGGAGCGGATCGAGGCGGTAGCTGAGCGGGTCGAGCAGACCCGCGCCCAGGGACACGACGTGGTGGTGGTTGTCTCCGCCATGTCGGGCGAAACCAACCGGTTGCTGGGCATGGCCCAGCAGCTGGATCCTGATGCCAACCGGCGCGAGATGGATGTGCTGGTCTCCACCGGTGAGCAGGTCACCATAGCGCTGCTGGCCATCGCGTTGAACAAACGCGGTTGTCCTGCGGTCTCAATGACCGGTGATCAGGTGCGCATTCATACCGATTCCGCCTATGGCAAGGCGCGCATCACTCACATTGACACCGAGCTGGTTCAGGCTGAACTGGGGGCGGGCAAGGTGGTGGTGATCGCCGGTTTCCAGGGCCGTGACGAGCATAACGCCATCACGACCCTGGGCCGCGGTGGCTCGGACACCACGGCGGTTGCCGTGGCGGCGGCCATCAAGGCCGATGAGTGCCAGATCTTTACCGATGTGGATGGGGTATACACCACGGATCCGCGCATCGAGCCCAAGGCGCGTCGTCTCGACACCATCACCTTCGAGGAGATGCTGGAGATGGCCAGTCTCGGTGCCAAGGTGCTGCAGATCCGCTCGGTGGAATTTGCGGGCAAGTACCGCGTCCCGCTGCGGGTGCTGTCGAGCTTTATCGATGGAGAGGGAACCTTAATCACATATGGAGGTGATAGGATGGAAGCTCCCCTGGTATCCGGGATCGCTTTTAACCGCAACGAGGCCAGCCTGACCATTCTGGGCGTGCCGGACAGACCAACCGTTGCCGCGCAGATCCTGAATCCGATCAGCGACGCCAACATCGATGTCGACATGATTGTGCAGAACACCCTGGGAGATGGCACCGCCGACTTCACCTTCACGGTGAATCGTGACGATTACCGCCGTGCCCGGGCACTGCTGGAGGAGACCGCCACTGCGCTGGGCGCCTCCTGCGTGCAGGGGAATGGCGAGATCGCCAAGGTTTCCATTGTCGGTGTCGGCATGTGGAACCATCCCGGTGTTGCGCGCACCATGTTCAAGGTATTGGGCGAGGAGGGGATCAACATGCAGTTGATCTCGACCTCTGAAATCAAAATCTCTGTGGTCATTGACGAGAAGTATCTGGAGCTGGCAGTGCGCGCCCTGCACGCGGCTTTCGGGTTGGATCAGGCACCGCAGGAGCAGCCCTTGGGCTAACAATCTCTGATTGATTTAGTTTCAACCATTTACCATATCGGTATCTTTGTAAGATAATGTCGCATATCGATATAAAAACAAAACAGGATACAGGAGCAAGCGAATGCTTATTTTGACTCGTCGTGTTGGGGAAACCCTGATGATTGGTGATGAAGTGACTGTCACCGTACTGGGCGTTAAAGGCAACCAGGTCCGTATCGGTGTGAACGCACCGAAAGAGGTCTCCGTGCACCGCGAAGAGATCTACCAGCGCATCCAGGCCGAGAAAGTACCGGGCCAACCGGGCTTCTAAGCTGCGTTCATGGCTGTGACAAGGCGACACCTTATGTGTCGCCTTTTGTTTTTCTGGCCCCCTCAAAATCGCTCTGCAAGGTGCAAAACTGCGGGGTAAGTGCCGATATTGTTTGAATATTCCACGCTTTGACCAAATGCTGAGCGAACGCGCTTTTTTCTCCAAAAAAGTGTTTGACTAAAAATCCCTGTGAAGTATTATCAGCCCCGCAAACGGAGAGGTGGCCGAGAGGCTGAAGGCGCTCCCCTGCTAAGGGAGTATGCGGCTTATACCCGCATCGGGGGTTCGAATCCCCCCTTCTCCGCCATTTGCGCCCGTAGCTCAGCTGGATAGAGTACCTGGCTACGAACCAGGTGGTCAGAGGTTCGAATCCTCTCGGGCGCACCATT
>NZ_JAPCJA010000048.1:0-15548 GCF_027707745.1 Aeromonas sp. QDB23 | reverse complement strand
CGCGCCCGTAGCTCAGCTGGATAGAGTACCTGGCTACGAACCAGGTGGTCAGAGGTTCGAATCCTCTCGGGCGCACCATACAGACAGCCTCGACTTCGGTCGGGGCTGTTTTTTTATGGGCGACATTCACCCCTGTCGTGTGGATCCGCGTTCGCTGTGGCGGCCGGGTCACCCTCCTGCTTTCCGCTCTTGCGATCTTTTCTCCCCCTTCTGTTATTGCCTTGTGCTCTTCTGAGCAGTGCACCGCCTTGTCACCATTTACCTCTTCTGCAAGCGGGCTGTATGCCTGCTGTTGCTGCGGGGGACTGCGCGTAGCTCATCACTCAGGGTTTGGCTATCAACATCCCGTAAGGCCTGCAGAGGCGTTCTGCGGGCAATAAAAAAGGATGCCACAGCATCCTTTTGTGTTGAGAGCGTTACTCAGCTTTTCAGCCATTTGCGAATGCGGTTGGCATCGCCGATGGGGGTGCGTTTGCCCACCGAGTTGAGCAGCACGATGGCAAGCTCCTGATTGTCCGGTTTGGCGCGCATCACCAGACAGCGGCCCGCTTCGTCAGTGAAGCCGGTTTTGGAGAGACGCACGTCCCAATCCGGGTTCTTCACCAGCGGGTTGGTGTTGTTGAACATCAGGCTGTAGGCGGGGGTGCTGAAGCGCATCTCCCGGTTCTCATCCTGAGTGAACTGACGGATCAGCGGCTGACGATAGGCGGCGGCGGCCAGCTTGCCCAGATCCTGGGCAGTGGAGACGTTGCGGGTGGAGAGGCCGGTGGAGTCGTAGAAGTGGGTATTGCGCATTCCCAACTGTCTGGCCTTGTTGTTCATGGCCCGCACGAAGGCGCTGCGACCGCCCGGATAGTGACGCGCCAGTGCCGAGGCCATCCGGTTTTCGGAGGACATCAGCGCCAGATGCAGGGCATCGCGACGGGTCACCTTGGTGCCCATGCGGATGCGGGAGTGGGTGTGTTTGACCCGATCCAGATCGTTCTTGTCGACCGTGATGGTCTGGTTGAGATTCTGCTTGGCATCCAGCACCACCAGCGCTGTCATCAGCTTGGTGAGGGAGGCGATGGGACGCACCTTGGTGGCATTCTTCTGGTAGAGCGTCTTGCCCGTTTTTACATCCACGACCAGGGCGCTGCTTGAGCGTACTTCCAGTTTGGCTGGGTTGGGGGCCGCGCTGACCGCAGGCAATCCCAGCATTCCCATCAACCCGACAACCAGCGCTGCTGCGCGAATCCGACACCACATACAACCGACTCCATTCCCATCCAAAAAAAGGCGCTAGATTCACTCATTTTTACCCCGGCTTTACAAGGGCCGAGCGGGACTATTTCTGCTATTTGCGCAAAATAGGCGATCAAAAAAGCCCTCTGGCGAGGGCTTTCTGGTCGGGCGTTGCGCGAGGGGTCAATCCCGCGGCTGCGCGGCCTTGCGTTTGCTGATCCAGCGCCAGACCAGCGCCACCATGCCACCCACCAGCAGTACCACCGGCAGATAGATGATGATGTTGAAGAACTGGGTCTGGTATTCGGCTGCCAGCTTGGTGTGGCTCAGGTAGTAGCCGGTGCCGACCAGCGGGCAGATCCACATGATGGAGCTGATCAGATTGACGATAAGAAAGCGCCCCTGCGGCAGCTCGGTGGCCCCGACGATATAGGGGTAGGCGGTGCGCACGAAGGCGATATAGCGCGCGGTGATCAGGGTGATGATCCCGTACTTGTCCAGCAGGTGGTAGACCTTCTGCTGGTGTCGCTCTTCCACGTGGGACATCAGCCGATGGTAGAGCTGGGTATGACCGAGGAAGCGCCCCTGCATGTAGCCGAGCCAGGTGCCGACAAAGGTGGCCATGATCAGCAGCGGGATCACCCCGAGTGACAACACATCCTGATAGATGAGCACGCCGGTGAGGAGCAGCAGACTGTCACCGGGCAGAAAGGCGGTAGGGATGAATCCGTTCTCCAGTACCAGAAACGTCAAAATCACACCACAGATCATGAAGGCCATCTTGGGATCGGAAAGTGTGTTCAGATCGTGATTCATAAAGGCGTGAGCCAGTTGGTAAAACTGCTCCATACTTGCAAACTCCGCAGGTTAGCTGGGTTGATCGGTCAAGGGCATGGCGAGCACCTTGTCGATGCGCAGGCCATCCATGTCAACAATTTCCAGTTGCCACTGTTCCAGTGTCACCAGGTCTCCGGTGTGTGGAACACGACCAAGGAGCAGCATGATAAGCCCTCCGAGGGTGTGATAGTGATGTTTTTCTTCTTCTGGCAGACGAACCAGCTCCAGACAGTCCTTCAACTCCGGCAGCGGGATCAGGCCATCGAGCAGCCAGCTGCCGTCGGCGCGCCGGAAGGCCCAGTTGTCGCTGCCATCCTCCTGCTGGAAATCCCCCGCCAGCGCCTCCAGCAGATCCTGCTGGGTGACCAGCCCCTGCAATTCGCCATATTCGTCCACTACCAGCACCATCTGTTCGCTGTGGGTGCGGAAGTGGTTGAGCAGCTCGACGCCGTTGAGGGTCTCGGGCAGCAGGCTGCCCTCCTGGGTCAGGGCCGCCAGATCGATAGGCTCTCCCTTGATATAGGCGTGCAGCACCTTGCTGACATTGATGATCCCCACCAGCTCTGACAGGTTGCCGTCGCAGACCGGAAAATAGCTGTGGCGATACTCCACCAGACGCTGCAGGTTGGCCTCCAGCGGCAGCGCCAGATCCAGATAGCGGATATCGCTGCGCGGCACCATCAGGGAGGAGAGGCTGCGCTCGTCGAGACGGAAGACGTTGCGCAGCATGGTGTGTTCATGATCCTCGATCACCCCGGCTTCCGATCCTTCCACCAGCATGGCGTGGATCTCCTCCTCGGTGACATTGTTACTGCCATTCTGATTGACCCGCAGCAGCCGCAGGCTGGCATTGGTGGAGGCAGACAGCAGCCAGACGAAGGGGCGAGTCAGGGTAGCGAGCCAGTGCATCGGACGGGCCATCAGGCAGGCGATGCGCTCGGCATTGAGCTGGCCAAGCCGCTTGGGCACCAGCTCCCCCACCACGATGGAGAGGTAAGTAACCACCACCACCACGATGACGGTGGCGATCAGGCCGCTGCTCTTGGGGGATAGTCCCCACTCCTGCAACCAGAGCGAGAAGGGCTGGGCCAGTAGCGATTCGCCATAAATACCATTGAGCAGGCCGATGCTGGTGATGCCTATCTGGACGGCGGAGAGAAAATGGGTCGGGTCTTCACCCAGTTTGAGGGCGATGGCGGCGGAGCGGTTGCCTTCATTGGCAAGTTTGCCGAGGCGCGCCTTGCGTGCGGTGACGATGGCGATTTCTGACATGGCGAAGACGCCATTAAGCAAAATCAATCCCAGCAGGATCAATATTTCCATACAGCAACAGCACCTCTTGAGTAGATAAGATCGCTGGCAGTGTAATGAATTTGGCCGCGATGCGCTTGTGAAAGCGGGTGATCCTGCTCGCTAATTTGCTGACGAGAGTCCGCGATGGCGAGAAAAGGGGAAAGGATGGAACCAACGAGGCGGAGCGCGTGGCGAGGTGGGCGCCACGGGATGGAAAAGGGCGGGAAGTCCCGCCCTTGTTCATCACTTGTCAGGGAACCCTGATCAGAACTGCTGGAACCAGCGCTGGATCTGGGCCGGATCCTTGCTCTGGGTCAGGGAGAGCATCAGCAGGATGCGGGATTTTTGCGGGTTGAGGGTGCCGGAGGCCACGAAGCCGTATTTGGCATCATCGATCTCGGCATCCAGGGTGGTGGCGCCGGTCGGCACGCGGGCGGAACGCACCACGCGGATACCATCCTTGCTCGCCTGAGCCAGGGTATCGAACAGGGTATGGTAGAGGTTGCCGTTACCCACACCGGCACTGACGATACCGTCGAACTTGGCGTTCACCATCGCCTTGGCCGGCAGATCGGTGGCGTTGGCATAGTTGTAGACGATGCCCACTTGCGGCAGCTTGTCGAGCTTGCTCACGTCAAACGGCGTCTTGCTGGTGTGCAGACGGGCCGGAGTGCGCTGATAGTCGATCTTGCCGTTGTGGATGTAACCCAGCGGGCCGAAGTTGGGGGAGGCGAAGGTCTGCACCCCGGTGGTGTTGGTCTTGGTGACGTCACGGGCATCCAGCACGGTGTCGTTCATTGCCACCATCACGCCACGGCCCTTGGAGCTCGGGTCGGAGGCTGTCACCACGGCGTTGTAGAGGTTGAGCGGGCCATCGGCACTCATGGCGGTGGAGGGGCGCATGGCGCCAACCAGCACTACCGGTTTGTCGCTCTTGACGGTCAGGTTGAGGAAGTAGGCGGTCTCTTCCATGGTGTCGGTGCCGTGGGTGATGACGATGCCATCCACGTCATCCTTGGCCAGCAGCTCGTTGACCCGCTTGGCCAGCTTGAGCCACACCTCGTCGTTCATGTCCTGGGAGCCGATCTTGACTACCTGCTCACCCTGCACGTCAGCGACGTTCTTCATCTCGGGAACGGCAGCAATCAGGGTCTCGATGGCTACCTTGCCTGCCTCGTAGTTGGACTGGGTGGCAGATTGGCCTGCCCCGGCGATGGTGCCGCCGGTAGCCAGAATATGGACGCTGGGCAGGGCCATTGCCATGGGGGAGAGGGTCAGGCCAACGACGGCGGCGAGCAGGGTCTTGCGGATCGGTAGGGTCATGCTGCAAATCCTTATGGTTGGAATAATCGCAGCAAGTTTGCCCATTTAAACAGCAATATCTGTGATAAAACTCACCAAAAGACAGGTGGGTACAGATTTTTAACCTGTTTAATACCTCTATAGAGATAAATTAACCTACCTGAAAGCCCTGGGCTTCGATCAGGGCGATCAGCTCGGCTTTGCTCAGCCCGCTTTCGATGACGGCCTTGCTACTGGCGAAATCGACGGTTGCGGTGGTGACGGCAGGCTGGGCCAGCAACGCTTTTTGCAGACTGGCGGCGCAGCCACCACAGGACATGCCGGACACGGTGAGTTCGATGGTCATGGGATATCTCCTCTGTTGATGGGCGCCAGCCTAAAGCTGCCGCCTCCGGCAAGGTCAAGCAGTCAGTACATCAGGCCCAGATAGTTCATCTGGGTTGCTCCCGGCCGGTGTGCGGGTGAGGTCAGTACATCAAACCGAGGTAATTCATCAGGGTTGCTCCGAGGCTGGTAGTAACCAGCGAGCCAAGGGTGGTGGTGGCGATAATGTTCGCGGCCAGTACGCTGTCGCCCCCCATGGCGCGGGTCATCACGTAGCTGGCCGCGGCGGTCGGGGTGGCGCTGATGAGAAACAGAATGCCGAGCTCCAGATGGCTGAAACCGAGCAGGGCCGCCCCCAGGGTGAAGGCTGCCGGAATGAGGCAGAGCCGCATGATGCTGGCCCAACCTGCCAGCGCCGCGCCACCGCGCAGGGCGTCGAGGCTGAGGGAGGCGCCGGTGCAGAGCAGCGCCAGCGGCAACGTCATATTGGCGAAGTAGCTGCCGGTGGTGAGCAGCAGTTGCGGCATCTTGATGCCGAGCAGGGTAAAGGGCAGTGCCGCCACAATGGCGATGATCAGCGGATTCTTGATGATGCCGAGCAGAATGGGGCGAATGCCGGTGGCGCCGCCGAGACTGCGGGTGAGGGTGATCACCGCGAGGATGTTGTAGAGCACGGTCACCGCGCCGACATAGAAGGCCGCTGCCCCCAACCCTTCGTGACCGTAGGCGTTTTGCACATAGGCGAGCCCGATGATGGCGCTGTTGCCGCGAAAGCTCCCCTGCACGAAGATGCCGCGCAGCCGTTGCTCGCCGATAAAACGGCCCGCCAGCAGCTCCAGCACCAGATAGCTGATAACGGTGGCCAGCAGGCCATAGCCGATAAACCAGAGGCTCGGCATGGTGGCGAAGTTGGTGCCCAGAATGCTGAGAAAGAGCAGGGCAGGCAGGGTGACCTGAAACACCAGTCGCGAGGCGGATTCGGTAAAGGGATCCGGTAGCAGTCCCAGCCGCTTGAGCAAGATGCCGAGCAGCAGCACCACGCAGATGGGGCCAGTGATGGAGAGGGAGAAGAGCAGACTGGCCAGCAGATCCATGATGAGCATCCTGTGCTGTGCCCACATACCCTGACGGCGGGGCAAAAAGGGCATTCTAACGCCATGGACTTGTATTCACAGGGGTTAATCACAACAATGTGGGCAATTCCACCGCCTAGCCTCCTGTGAGCCAATTCATGGACAAGAAACTGACCATCCTCGATATCGCCCGACTGAGTGGCGTCGGCAAGTCGACCGTCTCCCGGGTGCTCAATCAGGATCCCAAGGTGAAGCAGGAGACCCGCGAGCGGGTGGAGCAGATCATCGCCGAGCATGGCTTCGTGCCGAGCAAGTCGGCGCGGGCCATGCGCAGCCAGAGTCAGCAGGTGGTGGGGATCATCGTCTCGCGGCTCGACTCCAGTTCGGAGAATCAGGCGGTGCGCGGCATGCTGGAGACCCTCTACCAGCGCGGCTACGATGCCGTGTTGATGGAGAGCAAGTTCTCCCCTGCCAAGGTGCAGGAGCATCTGGCGGTGCTGGAGCGGCGCGGGGTGGATGGCATTATCCTGTTCGCCTTCAATGACTTGGACTATGCCGCCATGGCGCCGCTGAAAGAGAAGCTGGTGCTGGTCGCCCGTGAATACCCAGGTTTTTCTTCGGTCTGCTTCGACGATGCCGGTGCGGTGCGCACCATGCTGGCGCAGCTGGCAAGCCGTGGCGCCCGCGACATCGCCTATCTCGGGGTCGATACCTCGGATCTCACCACCGGCCAGCGCCGCCTCGATGCCTATCTTGCTTACTGCGCAGAGCAGGGGTTGCGCCCGCGCAGCGCCCTCGGCGATCTCAGCTTGCAGAGCGGCTACCGGCTGGCTGCCGAGCTGCTTACTCCCACCACCCAGGCGCTGGTCTGCGCCAGCGACACCCTCGCCATCGGTGCGGCAAAATACCTGCAAGAACAATGGCGTAGCGAGGTGCTGGTGACCGGCCTTGGCAACAACCCCATGCTCAGCTTCCTCTTCCCCAACGCCCTTAGCCTGGATCT
Source organism: Aeromonas sp. QDB23 (assembly GCF_027707745.1). NCBI lineage: Bacteria > Pseudomonadati > Pseudomonadota > Gammaproteobacteria > Aeromonadales > Aeromonadaceae > Aeromonas > Aeromonas sp. QDB23. The sequence continues at coordinate 8,492 of NZ_JAPCJA010000048.1, read as the reverse complement.
CGGCTACAAGGGGGCGGGCGAGCAGGCGGCGCGCCAGCTGCTCGGTCAGATCGAGCAGGCGCAGCCGCCGCTGGTGACTATCGCCCCCTGCCGAACCCTGTGAGCCCCATCACTTCCTACTGAACAAAAAACGCGCTTTTTGTGACGCTGGCCACGAATTGGGAACGTTCCCATTTTGATCTGACCAGATTGTCGGCATGCTAAATGGGAACGATACCAAAAACGCTCCGGCCGACAGACTGGCTCATAAGGGCGATGCAGACCACTATTCAATGGCGTCACAGAGGGAAGACCCATGTCCAAGATCAACGCACAACAGCTTGCCACCCTGATCGACAAGATCGGTGGCAAGGAGAACATCGCCACCGTCAGCCACTGCCTGACTCGGTTGCGCTTCGTCCTGAACGATCCGGCCAAGGCCGACAGCAAGGCCATCGAAACCATCCCGGCGGTGAAGGGAAGCTTCACCCAGGGCGGTCAGTTTCAGGTGGTGATCGGCAACGAGGTTGAGCAGTGGTACAAGGCGCTGACCGAACAGCTCGGCGTCAGTGGTGGCAGCAAGGATGCCGCCAAGCAGGCAGCCCGCCAGAACATGAACCCGCTGGAGCGGGGCATCTCCCATCTGGCAGAGATCTTCGTGCCGCTGTTGCCCGCCATCATCACCGGCGGTCTGATCCTGGGCTTTCGCAACGTCATCGGCGACATCAAGATGTTCGACGATGGCACTCACACCCTCACCGAGATCAGCCAGTTCTGGGCTCAGGTGCACGCCTTCCTCTGGCTGCTGGGCGAGGCGATTTTCCACTTCCTGCCGGTAGGCGTCTGCTGGTCTGCAGTGAAGAAGATGGGCGGCTCCGAGATCCTGGGTATCGTGCTGGGGGTGACGCTGGTGTCACCGCAGTTGATGAACGCCTACGGCATTGGTCAGCAGACTCCCGAGGTGTGGGACTTCGGCCTGTTCGTGATCCAGAAGGTGGGTTATCAGGCCCAAGTCATTCCGGCGCTGCTGGCGGGTGTCTTCCTCGCTTGGGTGGAGACCAACCTCAAGCGGATCATTCCTGCCTATCTCTATCTGGTCATCGTGCCGTTCGTGTCTCTGCTGCTGGCGGTGATCGTGGCCCACGCTTTTATCGGCCCGTTCGGTCGCTGGATTGGTGAGGGCGTCGGCTTCGCCGCCAAGGCGGCCATGACCGGTTCCTTTGCCCCCATAGGTGCCGCGCTGTTCGGTTTCCTCTATGCGCCGCTGGTCATCACCGGCATCCACCACACCACCAACGCGGTGGATCTGCAGCTGATGCAGAGCATGGGTGGCACTCCGATTTGGCCGCTGATCGCCCTCTCCAACATTGCTCAGGCTTCTGCCGTGGTGGGCATCATTCTGATTAGCCGCAAGGAGAACGAGCGGGAGATCTCGGTGCCTGCCGCCATCTCCGCCTACCTTGGGGTGACCGAACCGGCCATGTACGGCATCAACCTCAAGTACAAGTTCCCCATGCTGTGCGCCATGGTGGGCTCCAGCCTTGCGGCCCTTATCTGCGGTTTTGCCGGGGTGATGGCCAACGGCATCGGGGTAGGGGGCCTGCCGGGCATCCTCTCCATCCAGCCGCAATATTGGGCCGTTTACTCTATCGCCATGCTAGTCGCCATCGTGGTGCCGGTGGTGCTGACCCTGCTGGTCTACAAGCGCCAGCAAGCCGCTGGCAAGTTGGCCCAAGCCAGCGCCTGACACTGCTTATCAGGGCGACCCGCGGGTCGCCCTCTCCATTTTCTATTCGAGACAAGAGAAAGACCCATGAGCCAAACACCCTGGTGGCAGAGTGCCGTGATTTACCAGATCTACCCCAAGAGCTTTCAGGATTCCGCTGCCCGTGGCACCGGTGATCTCAAGGGGATCATGGCCCGCCTCGACTATCTCAAAACCCTGGGTGTCGATGCCCTCTGGCTGACCCCGGTTTACGTCTCCCCGCAGGTGGACAACGGCTACGACATCGCCGACTACCTGAATATTGATCCCGCCTACGGCACCATGGCCGACTTCGAGGCGCTGCTGGTTGCCGCCCACGCGCGTGACATCCGCATCGTGATGGATATCGTGGTCAACCACACCTCCACCGAGCACGCCTGGTTCAAGTCGGCGCTGGGGGATAAAAACAGCCCCTACCGCGACTATTACATCTGGCGCGATCCGGTAGATGGCGGCGTGCCCAACAACTGGCAATCCAAGTTTGGCGGCAGCGCCTGGGAGCTGGATCCCGCTACCGGTCAGTACTACCTGCACCTGTTTGCCCGCGAGCAGGCGGATCTCAACTGGGAAAATCCGGCGGTGCGCGCCGAGGTGAAAAACATCATCCACTTCTGGGCCAAGAAGGGGGTGGATGGTTTCCGGCTCGACGTCATCAACCTTATCTCCAAGGATCAGGCGTTTCCGAACGACGAGATCGGCGATGGCCGCCGCTTCTACACCGACGGGCCGCGTATCCACGAATTTTTGCAGGATGTGAGCCGTGACGTCTTTGCCCCGGTCGGCGCCATGACGGTGGGGGAGATGTCCTCCACCAGTCTGGAGCACTGCCAGCGCTATGGAGCACTGGACGGCTCCGAGCTCTCCATGGTGTTCAACTTCCACCACCTCAAGGTGGATTACCCCAACGGCGACAAGTGGACCAAGGCGCCATTCGATTTCCTCGAACTCAAGCGTATCTTCAACCACTGGCAGAGCGGCATGCACGGCAAGGGGTGGTCGGCGCTGTTCTGGTGCAACCACGATCAGCCGCGCATCGTCTCCCGTTTCGGCGATGAGGGCGAGCATCGGGTGGTCGCCGCCAAGATGCTGGCCAGCACTCTTCACGGCCTGCAAGGCACCCCCTACATCTATCAGGGGGAGGAGATCGGCATGACCAACCCCGGCTATCAGCGCATCGATGACTATCAGGATGTGGAGAGCCGCAACATCTTCGCCATCAAGCAGGCGGAAGGGATGAGCGAGGCCGAGATCCTCGCCATTCTCGGCGCCAAGTCCCGCGACAACTCGCGCACCCCGATGCAGTGGAGTGCCGCCCCCAACGCCGGTTTCACCAGCGGGACGCCCTGGCTCAAGCCTGCCGCCAACTACCCCGAGATCAACGCCGAGGCGGCGCTGGCCGACCAGAACTCGGTGTTCTGGCACTATCGGGATCTCATCGCCCTTCGCAAGGCGCACCCCATCTTCACCCGGGGGGATTATCAGGAGCTGCTGACCGGGCACCCGCAGATCTGGGCCTATGCCCGCCGCGCCAACGGCCAGACCCTGCTGGTGGTGAGCAACTTCTACGGCGAGCCGGTGGAGTTTGCCTTGCCTGCCGAGCTGCAAAGCGGGAAGGGTCGGCTGCTGCTCGGCAATTACCCGGATAGCCCGGCCCAACCGCAATCGGCTATGCTGCGCCCTTATGAATCCCTGATCTGGTTGATGGAGTAGGTAATGGAGAAGGTGGTGCGCGGTGCCGAGTGGCAGAAGATGGTGGCGGGGGAGCCCTATGATGCGGGCGATCCCGAGCTGAAAGCGGCGCGCGAGCGCTGCCGAAGGCTCTATCACACCTTCAACACCAGCTGGCAGGAGAAACCGGCGCGGGATGCTTTGCTTCACGAGCTGCTCGGTGGGCGTGGCAACGAGTGCGCCATCAACCCGCCATTCTTTTGCGACTATGGCGCCAACATCTTCGTCGGCGAGAATTTCTACGCCAACGTCAATTGCACCATCCTCGACGTCTGCGAGGTGCACATTGGCGACAACGTGCTGCTGGCGCCTGGGGTGCAGATCTACACCGCCGCTCACCCCGTTGCCGTCGCGCCACGTATCAAGGGGGTGGAGTTCGGCAAGCCGGTGCGGATCGGCCACAACGTCTGGATTGGCGGCAGCGTCGTCATCTGCCCCGGCGTTACTATCGGTGACAACAGCGTCATCGGCGCCGGTTCGGTGGTGACCAAGGATGTACCTGCCAACGTGGTGGCGGCTGGCAACCCTTGCAAGGTGCTTCGACCGATGACGGCACAAGAGCTTGAAGGCGTCATCTAGTGGTGAACAGGGGCCATGAATGTTCGCGCTATCTGATTGATAGAAAAGTGACTTTCAGATTGTTTTGTATTCAGTGCTTATGTTCCGGGCCGCTTGGCCGATACTGTTGAGTGCAGGAGGAACCCTATGGATATATCAAGTTCTGCAAATGCGTCGTTTGGTTCTGCTCTGATGACGGCCAGTCTGGCCAAGAAACAGCAGACCCAAGAGGGCGAAGCTGCGCTGAAGCTGCTGCAAAACGCAGCGCAATCAGCGCCGGTTGCACCGACATCGGCCAGCGCTTCTTTGGGAAGCAAGATCGATATTCGCGTCTGACCCTAATGAAAAAGCCCCCATCTCGCGATGGGGGCTTTTTTATCTCTGCGATTTGGCGCGAGCCTCTTCCGCTCAGAGCGGGAAGGGGGCTGGCGCCTCGAAGGTCATTCGCTCGCCGCTGCGGGGGTGGCTGATGGTCAGGCTGGCCGCATGCAGGTAGAGATGGGGCGCTGCCGCCAGCGCATCCGGATGGGCGTAGAGGTTGTCACCCAGAATGGGGTGCCCCAGCTCCAGCATATGGACGCGCAGCTGGTGGGAGCGACCTGTGATGGGGGTCAGCTTGATCAGGCTGTTGCCGTTCTCCACCTTCAGTTTCTGCCACAGGGTCAGGGCGTGACGGCCCTCTTCGTGGTCAACTTTCTGTTTCGGGCGGTTGGGCCAGTCGACGCAGAGCGGCAGGTCTACCTGACCCGACTCGGCCTCCGGCTCGTCCCACACCCAGGCGAGGTAGTGCTTCTCGGTCTCCCGCTCGCGAAATTGTCGGCTCAGCTCCCGATGGGAATTGGGATTGAGGGGAATGACAATGACGCCCGTGGTGGACATGTCGAGGCGATGGGCTGCCGCCGCCTTGGGGTGCTGCTGTTTCACCCGATGCAGGACGCTGTCTTCATTCTCGGGGCCGCGCCCGGGGACGCTCAGCAGGCCAGTGGGCTTGTTGACCACCATGATGTCCTTGTCCTTGAACAGGATATCGAGCCAGGGTTCCAGGGGCGGTGAGTATACAAACATAGCGTCTCGCATCTTTGGTCAAAGCGGGGGCAAGCCCCCATCAGTTATGGGTAACCACAATCATAAAGTGCATGGCAGCCAACTCGTGTTGGGTCTGGCCGTTATCAACCAGATGATGCCTTCACAGCTTTATCAGTTATGAGTGACCACGATAAAGCGGATTGCATCCAGCTTGAGTTGGGTCTGATCGATCAGGTGGTGCAATTCTGCCTGCAGATTGCGCAGATAATCCAGTTCGCTGTCGCGCACGTTCGGGTTGACAGCCTTGAGTGCTTCCAGACGATCCAGATCCTGCTGCAGGGTCTGCGCCATCTGGGCACGGGCCTTGTCGACAATCCCGGCTTTCAGCTCTTCGGCAATCGGTTGAGCCTGGCCAATCAGACCGTGGATCACCGGCTGCGACGCAGTCACCAGCTTGCTGCCGAGGTGGCGGTTGACCGGAGTCAGCTGGCGGTTGAAGGCATCGAACGCCACCTTCTCGCCCAGATTCTGGCCGTTCTTGTCCATCAGCAGACGGATTGGCGTCGGTGGCATGAAACGGTAGAGCTGGGGATGGGCCGCAGACTCGGCAACGAAGATCAGCTCAAGCAGGATGGAGCCGATGGGCAGCGCCTTGTTCTTGAGCAGTGCGACCGAGGTAGCACCGATCTCGGAGCCCAGGATCAGGTCGATGCCGCCGCGCATCATGGGGTGATCCCAGGAGAGCAGAGCCATGTCATCCCGCGACAGGGCGGTGTTGCGATCGAAGGTGATGGTCATGCCGTCTTGCGGCAGGCCCGGGAAGCTGGAGACTAGCATGTGATCCCCGGGGGTCAGCACCAGCGCGTTCTCGCCACGGTCATCCTGATTGACGCCGATCTCGTCGAACATCTTGAGGGCGAAGGAGATCATGCCGGTGTCGTCATCTTCGGCGGCCAGCTTGTCGACCAGCTGCTGGGCGGCGGCGCCACCGCTGGAGTGGATCTCCAGCAGGCGATCGCGACCCTGTTCCAGACGGGCCTTGAGCGGCTCGTGCAGTTCGCGGGTCTTGATCAGCAGAGCATCGAGGGTGGCCTGATCGCCGGTGTTGGCGGCCAGCAGCTCGAACAGCTCGTCGCGCACCGCTTCGAATACCGGACGAGCCGTCGGGCAGGTCTGCTCGAACGCGTCCAGACCATCGTGATACCAGAGCTGCAGGGCGCGCTGGGCAGTCCCTTCCAGGTAGGGCACGTGGATCTCGACGATATTCTGCTGACCGATACGATCCAGTCGACCGATGCGCTGTTCCAGCAGATCCGGATTGAGCGGCAGATCGAACAGCACCAGATGACTGGCAAACTGGAAGTTGCGACCTTCTGAACCGATCTCGGAGCAGAGCAGTACCTGGGCGCCACCATCCTCTTGCGCAAAATAGGCAGAGGCTTTGTCCCGCTCGAGGATCGACATCCCTTCATGGAACACGGTGCCGCGGATCCCTTCACGGGTGCGCAGCGCCTCTTCCAGTGCGATGGCGGTGGCCGCTTCGGAGCAGATCACCAGCACCTTCTGCTGGCGGGCAGAGAGCAGCAGGCCCAGTAACCACTCGACGCGCGGGTCGAACTGGGTCCAGGTAGCGTTGTCGCCTTCGAACTGCTGGAAGATCTTCTCGGGGTAGAGGTAGCGCAGGGCGCGGGTCTGCAGATCGCCACCGTTGCCACCCATCATGCCCATTACCTTGATGGCGGTCTTGTACTGATCCGGCAGTGGCATGGGGTAGACGTTGAGATGACGCTCGGGGAAGCCCTGAATATTGGCGCGGCTGTTGCGGAACAGCACCCGGCCGGTGCCGTGCTGATCCAGCAGCTTGGCGACCGCTTGCTGACGGGCGGTTGCATCGCTCAAGTCCAGCCCTTCCAGCTGGCTGGCGAGGATCTGTCTGGCTGCATCACTCAGGGTCTCGCCTTCCAGCAGCTCTTGCGCGGCGCTGGCGACCTGGCCATAAGCCTGCTCCTCGGCGAGGAAAGCCTCGTAGTCGTAGAAACGCTCGGGATCGAGCAGGCGCAGACGGGCAAAGTGGCTCTGGTGGCCCAGCTGATCCGGGGTAGCGGTCAGCAGCAGTACGCCCGGCACCTGTTCGGCCAGCGCTTCCACCATTTCGTAGGCGCGGCTGGGGGCCTCTTCACTCCACTCCAGATGGTGTGCTTCGTCGACAACCAGCAGATCCCACTCGGCTTCCAGCACCTGCTCGAAGCGACGACGCTTCTTGCGCAGGAAGTCGAGGCTGCAGATCACCAGCTGTTCGGTCTCGAAGGGGTTCTCTGCATCGGCGAATGCCTCGATGCAGCGCTCCTCGTCAAACAGGGAGAAGTGCAGGTTGAAGCGGCGCAGCATCTCGACCAGCCACTGGTGCTGCAAAGTCTCGGGCAGCAGGATCAGCACGCGATGGGCGCGGCCGGAGAGCAACTGCTGATGAATGATCATGCCCGCTTCGATGGTCTTGCCCAGACCCACCTCATCGGCCAGCAGTACGCGCGGGGCGTAGCGGTGACCCACTTCGTGGGCGATATAGAGCTGGTGCGGGATCAGGCTGACCCGGCCACCGGCCAGACCGCGAGTCGGATTGCGACGACGCTGGTGCTGGTTGATCAATGCCTCGTAACGCAGGGTAAAGCGGGACATCCGGTCAATCTGACCGGCGAACAGGCGATCCTGCGGCTTGTTGAACTTGATAAAGTTGTTGAGAAACACTTCCTTGAGGGCAACGGGCTCATCATTGTCGGTGCGCACACCTACATATATAAGCAGGCCGTTTTTCTCCTGCACTTCTTCGACCGTCATGGTCCAGTCTTCGTGACTGGTGATCTGATCGCCCACATTGAAGCTGACCCGGGTCACCGGCGCCTCTTCTTTGGCATACATGCGGTTTTCACCGGTAGCCGGAAACAACAGGGTAACCATGCGTCCTTCAACAGCAACGACAGTCCCCAACCCCAGATCCGTCTCTGTATCACTAATCCAACGCTGGCCAAGTGCAAAAGGCATTAAACTCTCCAAAGCCCAAGAGTGTGTGAATCGCAAAGGGGCGCTATGTTACCCGAAGGCGTGACCTCGATCACCATGCATATAGATGTAGAGAGACCAAATCGCCACAACCTTGATCTGCACCCTCCGCCACGCCACATAAAGGTAGCGATATCGCCAAATGGGTGTGTTATTGCAGGATAAATGCGCTTTTTGGGTGATTAGTGAACGGTTGAACCAAAAATGCGAATTTAATTCGAAAACACCCTTGCAAGCGTGATCCAGATCCCTATAATGCGCCACATCGACAGAGCAAGCGGCAACGCAGAAAGCCAAGTCGGTAACCTCGAAAAGCCTTTGAAAATAAGGCTTGACTCGAGAAGGCGGTTGAGTAGAATTCCACTCCCGCAGCAACGAA
>NZ_JAPCJA010000047.1:0-40966 GCF_027707745.1 Aeromonas sp. QDB23 | reverse complement strand
AGGTCCTGCATCGAGAAAACCGACTACCCGTTCCCGGAGGAGTTGGTGCTGTCAACACCGTCCCGGTGAACGGTTACCTGTCGATGTGCGCCGCAGGCCTGAAGAGACTAAGCATGTTCTGCTTCCTTATTGTTGTTATGGGCGGTTGAGGATGCCCTGACCATTCCGACGAACCATGTGAGTCCACTGATTCGTAAGCGAGCCCATTGTGCTCATATGCGCTCATTTAATCTGTGATGCATGCTCAAATATTTCATTTCTATTACAAATAAAAGTTCCAAATGAGCAGTTACTCATCTGCCTCAAACCCTTGCCGGACAAGGGATAGAGAGTACCCCCTTAGTGGTATCTTGCCGCCATCAAGTTGCTATACGTCACATTTTCTTAGCAATGAGTGGGATCTTGTCCACATTTCCCATGGCAGGGGGATGGTGAATTTCGCGGGAAGGTTTATTTTCTCTCTCGTCCGATAACGAGCGCAAACGAGCATAACGTTTGCGCAAGACGCAAAAACAACAAGGAAACGTTTTCGGCCGCAACGGATAGACACAAAAATGAAAAACGGAACATTAAACCTCTATGGCCTCTACGGGTGGATATAAGGAATAAAGATATGAGCATACAAAGACCCAATACCCTGCTTGGCGAATGCATCGCCGAGTTTATCGGAACCGGCTTGCTGATATTTTTCGGCGTCGGTTGTGTCGCCGCTCTGGTGCTGGCAGGTGCCAACTTCGGGCAATGGGAAATCTCCATTACCTGGGGTCTGGGCGTCGCGATCGCCATCTATGTGACCGGCGGTATTTCAGGTGCCCACCTGAACCCGGCCGTGACCCTGGCGCTGATGACCTTCTGCGGGTTCGACAAGCGCAAGGTAGTGCCCTACATCATCGCCCAGATGGCTGGTGCTTTCTGCTTCGCGGCCCTTGTCTACTTCCTTTATGGTAACCTTTTCACCCAGTGGGAAGTGACCCATAACGTGGTGCGCGGCAGCGTCGAGAGCCTCGGCACCGCCGGGATCTTCTCTACCTACCCGAACGCCCTGCTGACCAACATGCAAGCCTTCGCCGTCGAGCTGGTGATCACCGCCGTGCTGATGCTGGGCATCATGGCGCTGGGTGACAACAACAACGGCGCCCCCAAAGGTTTCGCGGCCGCCCTGCTGATCGGTATCCTGATCGCCGTGATCGGCGCCTCCCTTGGCCCGTTAACCGGTTTTGCCATGAACCCGGCCCGTGACTTTGGTCCGAAACTGTTCGCGTTCTTTGCTGGCTGGGGTGATGTTGCCCTGACCGGTGGTCGTGACAACCCCTACTTCTGGGTTCCGATCCTTGGCCCCATCGTTGGCGCCCAGCTTGGTACCGCTCTGTATGTCAAAGTGCTGGCTCCCTGCGTCCCGGGCAACCGTGTTGCCGCCGCCGAGCAAGCGACCCAAACCACCAAAGAAGAGGCTGCCGCGTAAGACGGCACCCAACGTAGAAAATAAACGTGGAGAACATCATGTCTGCAGAAAAGAAATATGTCGTCGCTCTGGACCAGGGTACCACCTCTTCCCGCGCCATCGTGTTTGATCAGGACGCCAACATTGTCGGCACCTCCCAGCGTGAATTTACCCAGCACTACCCGAAAGCGGGCTGGGTAGAGCACGACCCGATGGAGATCTGGGCGACCCAATCCTCCGTCTTTACCGAAGTGCTGGCCAAGACCGGCCTGCGCAGCGAAGAGATCGCCGCCATCGGTATCACCAACCAGCGTGAAACCACCGTCGTCTGGGAAAAAGCCACCGGCAAACCCATCTACAACGCCATCGTCTGGCAGTGCCGCCGTACCGCAGCCATCTGCGAAGAGCTGAAAGCGCGCGGTCTGGAAGAGTACGTCCGTGACAATACCGGCCTGGTGCTGGATGCCTACTTCTCCGGTACCAAGGTGAAGTGGATCCTCGACAACGTGGAAGGTGCCCGCGAGAAGGCAATGAACGGCGAGCTGCTGTTCGGCACCATCGACACCTGGCTGGTGTGGAAGATGACCAATGGCGAAGTACACGTCACTGACCCGACCAACGCCTCTCGTACCATGCTCTACAACATCCGCGACCTGAAGTGGGACGAGAAGATGCTGGACGAGCTGGGCATCCCGATGTCCATGCTGCCGGAAGTAAAACCCTCTTCCGAAGTGTACGGTTACACCACCCGTGGCGGCGGCTCCCGCATCCCCATCGCCGGTATTGCCGGTGACCAGCAGTCTGCCCTGTTCGGTCAGCTCTGCTTTGAAAAAGGGATGGCCAAGAACACCTACGGCACCGGCTGCTTCATGCTGATGAACACCGGCACCGAACCGGTTCGCTCCAATAACGGCCTGCTGACCACCGTCGCCATCGGCCCGAAAGGGGAAGTGAACTACGCACTGGAAGGTGCGGTGTTTATGGGTGGCGCCACCATCCAGTGGCTGCGTGACGAGCTGAAGATCATTCACGATGCCCGCGATACCGACTACTTCGCCTCCAAGGTGGGTGACACCAACGGCGTCTATCTGGTACCGGCCTTCGTCGGTCTGGGCGCGCCCTACTGGGATCCGTATGCTCGCGGCACCATGGTCGGTCTGACCCGTGGCGCCAACCGCAACCACATCATCCGTGCCGCGCTGGAATCCATCGCCTATCAGAGCCGCGATGTGCTGGATGCGATGCAGCAGGACTCCGGCATCAAGCTGGCAGCGCTGAAAGTGGACGGCGGCGCCGTGGCCAACGACTTCCTGATGCAGTTCCAGGCTGACATGATGCACACCCCTGTGGTACGTCCGACCCGCATCGAGACCACCGCCATGGGCGCCGCCTTCCTGGCGGGTCTGGCAGTCGGCTTCTGGAAGAGCTCCGACGAGCTGGAAGACAAGTTCAGCGTGGACCGCGAGTTCATCCCGCAGATGGACAGAGAAGATCGCGCCAAACGCTACAGCGGCTGGCAGAAAGCGGTCGAGCGTTCACGCCGTTGGGCTGAAGAGGAGTGATCGGGCAACCGATATCCCGTTGAGATAAAAACCAGAGAGGCCGACAGCAATGTCGGCCTCTTTTTTTACATTCCCGACAGGCTGTTACATTGCCAGCTGGGCTGCCGTCTGAATAATTCACACATGCAGCACCAACGCCCTTGCGCGGCCACCCACCGCGCATCCGGGCCCACCGCATCAGAGTGAGTGGCTGCACAGCTGTTCTTTAAGAAAATCGAGCCAGACCCGCAGCCGGATATCCCGCTGGGCATCGGAGTAGAAGACCGCATTGATGGGGCGCGAGGCGCCGCTGTTATTGCGCGCCAGCACCTCCACCAGCGCCCCGCTCTCCCGATCCTGCCCGGTCATAAAATCCGACAGACAGACGATCCCCTGCCCCCGCAACGCCAGCTGGCGCAAGGTTTCGCCACTGCTGGCACGCAGGCTGGGGGTGATGGCAAAGCGATCCCCCTGCTCGGCACTGAGCAGCGGCCAGTGGTTGAGGTGATCGGGATACAAAAAGCCGAGCAGCTCGTGACCGCTCAGCAGATCTACCGGTTGGCGCGGCGTACCGCGCTCGCTCAAATAAGCGGGAGAGGCCAGTAGTCGCAGCCGCGAACGGCCCAGCGGCAGTGCGCGCAGGGAGGAGTCGGTCAGCTCGCCGATGCGGATGGCCATGTCCACCCGCCGCTCCATCAGATTGATAAAGCCCTCCGAGCTGTGCAGCTGCAGCTCGATGGCGGGGTAGCGGCGGCGAAACTCGCCGATGATCGGCACCAACCGGTGCAGGATAAACGGGGTGGCGGCATCGACCCGCAAGATCCCCTCCGGCTGCTCCCGGCGCATCAGCAGATGCCCCTCCGCCTCGCTCATCTCGGTCAGGATCTTCACCGCCCGCTGATAGAACCAGCTCCCCTCCTCGGTCAGGCTGACCCGGCGGGTGGTGCGGTTGAGCAGCACGGTAGAGAGCTTCTCCTCCAGCCGCTTGATGCCACGGCTCACCACCGAGTTGTCCATGCCGAGGTTCTCCGCCGCCTGGCGAAAACTGCCCGCCTCCACCACCGCCACAAACAGGGTCAGTTCATCAGAATGGGTCTTCATTGCTGTTATCCGGACAAGAGTAATGGGCCTTTATAGGCGTAGCCGCTGTGGGTTGGCAAGGGTCCGGTGGGCCAGATCTGTTTTTCTACAGAGAAAGAACGTGACCGCGAGCCCACATCATGCTCGCGATTTCTCAGTACAATGCAGCCTGAAAAGCACCGTATGGCACCACCTGTTTCACAAGGATCAATACCATGACATTTGAAGCGCGGCTGGCCGCCGCCCATCAGGAGCTGGCTGACAAGGGCATCAAGGAGTTCGACTACAACCCGTGGTTATTCAAATTGCTGCGTAAACTAGGCTGTGCCGTCAAACCACCTTATTACGCCGGTTGGTTTGTCAATTTCATCTGTGCAGGCCTCTCTATTGCACCAATTTGGGGTCTGATTATGTGGATTTTCGTCTGGCGCCCAGAGGAGAAGGATCCAATATCAGCCCTGTTCAATACAGCCGTGTTCGCTGGCATATTTGGCCTCTTCACCTTAATCAGGCTCTGGCTGAGGCGCCGACAGCTTGGATTGACCTCGTGGGAGCAGTTAGGGCAGATACCTGAGCAACTCTCACATGAGCAACCTGAGAGGGAATGAATTTCCATACGGGTCTAGACATGACGCATCCATACCTGTACAACCCACCTTTTACCTGAATGGGGTCTTCAATTGCTGGATTCTATCGTCATTTTTACTCTGACTGTTTTCATCCATAGTCTACTGCTCGGCTACCGTATAATTCGCCGCCACAACTGCAGTTGGCGCACTTACCAGCGCAGCAAGGATCCGGTTCCACTTATTTTTTTTATTCCCTTCAGCACATCCGCAGCCTTGTTGCTCAAGCCCCATATCGTGGCAGCACTCTCGTGAGAAGCAGACCAGAAAAAACGTAAGAGGTGTCAGTAGGTTGGCGCAGCTATCTCTGCCATCATGCCCAATACATCAGCAGGGAGCATCACTTTATGAACGTCCATGAAAAACTGAACTATGTAGAGTTTGCTGCACGGGATCTTGCAGCGACTAAAGCCTTCTTTCAGGCCGCATTTGGCTGGCAGTTTGTCGATTATGGCCCCGACTACTGCGCCTTTGCCGATGAGGGGCTGGATGGCGGATTCTATCGGGCGGATCAGTGCAGCCAGACAGCTCAGGGCGGCGCCCTGCTGGTGTTCTACAGCGCCGATATTGAAGCGACTCAAGCCAAGGTTAGCCAACACGGTGGCACCATCAACCGCCCACTATTCGACTTCCCCGGTGGCCGCCGTTTCCACTTCGTTGAGCCTAGCGGCAATGAGTTTGCCGTCTGGTCGGAGCCTTCCCGCGCCTGATGATGCAGGGCGGTACGCCCGCCCCTTTTCTCATTTTTTCCATGCCACCATGGCGCTTGCGCCATGTATTTCTTGCTGCCGGATTGCTGCTCTCCCCCCAATACTGTTTTGCGACCAGCGCCCTGTTTCCAGCAAGTCACGGCAGGCATACTGACCCTTCGTTTTTGCCAAGGAGGTTCAGATGTCATCACCGGTGATTGTGATTGCCCAGCTTGAAGCCAAACCTGAATATGCCGATCAGTTTCGCGCCGCCCTTGAGCCGCTGATTGCGGCCACCCAGCAAGAGGCTGGCTGCCAGCGCTATCAACTGCATCAGGACTTGGACCATCCCCACAGCTGGATGCTCTACGAAGTGTGGGAGAGCGAAGCGGCCCTCACAGCCCATCAGAACCAGCCCCACTTTACCGAATTTATCGCCAAGGCCGAGCCCTGGTTTGCCGACAGCACCATTCGCCGCTATCAGCCGCTGGGCGCCTGACGGGCACTTGCGCCGCTCCCGATTAGCCCGTCAAGGGCCAACCACCACCCCATTGAGGAACGAGATGATCAATATGCCACCCATGGGTCTGGGCACCTTCCGCCTGAAGGGCGAGCCGCTGCTTGCCACCCTGACCAACGGTTTGGAGCTGGGCTATCGCCATATCGATACCGCCCAGATCTATGACAACGAAGCCGAGGTCGGCGCCGTGCTGGCCCGCAACACTGTTGCCCGTCACGAGATCTACCTGACCACCAAGGTGTGGACCAGCGAGTTTGGCCCGGGCAAGGTGATCCCGAGTCTTGAGGTGAGCCTGGAAAAACTGGGCACCGACTATCTGGATCTGACGCTGATCCACTGGCCCTCCCCCAAGGATGAGGTGCCGATGACGGTCTATCTGGAGCAACTGGCCGAGGCCAAAGCACAGGGCCTGACCCGGGAGATCGGGGTCTCCAACTTCACCGTGGCCCAGCTCAAACAGGCTATCGAGATTTTGGGGCCAGGGGCCATCGCCCATCAGCAGATCGAGGTTCATCCTCTGCTGCAAAACCGCAAGGTGGTCGCGTTCTGCAAAGCTCACGGTATCGCCGTTACTGCCTATATGCCGCTCGCCTATGGCAAGGTGCTGAGCGAGCCGCTGCTGATGGAGATTGGCAAGCGCCACGGGGTATCGGCGGCGCAGGTGTCGCTGGCCTGGCTGCTGGCGCAGGACATGACAGTGATCCCGAGCTCCACCAAGCGGGAGCATCAGGCTGCCAATCTGGCCGCTCTCGATATCACCTTGAGCAGCGAGGAGATGGCCGCCATCGCCACGCTGGATCGGGGCGAGCGCTGCGCCAATCCCGACTTTGCCCCCGCGTGGGACTGACGCGAAAGGCGTGAGACTAACGCAAAAGAAAGGCTGGCTCTGCCAGCAAGCCAGATAAAACAGGGAGAGCATCATGCTCTCCCTGTCTCTTTTCTTGCCTCACGCGTTGCCGCGCTTGCTGAACCTTCAGCCTACCTGTTGACGCAAGCTGCAGCCCCCGCAATCAGGGCGCGTTCTGACAAAGGGCGGGATCGAACACCTGATTCCAGTCTGATTTCATATCGACCACCACCCAGCCCCGCGCTTTTGCCTGTGCCAGCCCGTCGATCAGCTTGCCGCTGGCAGGCGGATGGCTGTCGTAGGCGTATTCGCGCTTGGCATCGGTGTGGTGCACCAGCAGGCCGAAGGTGTGGTAATCCGGGTTGGTCGAGGTGTATTGCAGCATGGGCACGTCGCCATCGCTGTTGCCAAAGGCCGCCACAGGGCGCTGTCCCATAAACAGGTGGATAGCCGCCGGTTTCGCCTTGCCGTCATCAAAGAAGGCACCGTTCATGGTCTTGCGGATCTCGCTGCCCTGCCCGTTCAGGGCAAACTCGCCGAGGGTAAAGGAGCCAATCACCTGCTGGGGCGGGATGCCATACATCTGCTCGGACATCACCCGCATAAAGTCGACGCCACCGCCGGAGACAATCCAGGTCTGGAAGCCATTGTCCCGCAGATACCCCAGCAGCTGCTTCATCGGCAGATAACCGAGCTGATCGTAGTGGCAGCCAAAACGGGGATCCTTGCTGCTGTTGACCCAGCGGCTGACCCGCTCGGCAAACTCGGTGGTGGTCATGCCGCTGTGGGTCAGTCCCACCAGCTTGGCGAGCCCCTTCTCCCCCGATTTGGCCACGGCCTTGAGGTCATTGTTCAGCACTGCCGCGACGATGGGATCGGCCTTCCACTCCGGGTGTTCTGGTGCCAGGCGCTTGATCTCGTCCATCGCAAACTGCAGCTGATAGGTCATGGGCGCTTCCGGCCAAAGGGTGCCGTCATTGTCAAACACCACATGGCGCTTCTCGGGCGGAATAAAGGTGGGCAGCTGCTGATCGGTGGCATTGGTCACCCAGCGGGTGATCGCCTGCTTGGCTGCCGTGTCATTCCAGGCAGAGAGGGGGTCGCTCTGGCCAGCCTGTACCGCAAAGGCGCCGCACAGCAGCAAAAGAGAGGAGAGTCGGTTCAATGTCATCATGTTACCTGTCAGCTGGATATTGCCTGTAGATGAAAGCGCGCGGCCATCACACCACCGGCGCGCATGGATTCAACACTCACGGGTTTAACAGGGACAACCCTATGGCGGCCAGCTTGTACTGGAGCTTAAGCAAGCTCAGAAAAGGAGCTGCGCTTAGTCCGTTCTGCGAGGCAGATCACTGCGTTGCGCTCGCGCGGCGGGCAACGCAATTCCATCCCACTCAGCGTTATTGCTGCTGATTTGGCAAAAGTAATTTGATGTCACCGTCATTTTTGCCAACAAATCGCATCGGCATACTGGCGCCATTCTCCCGTCGGGAGTCACTATCCAAGGAGTTGTTATGCCACTGGCGTTATTTGCCCTTACCCTGAGTGCCTTTGCGATCGGCACCACCGAATTTGTGATCGTGGGGCTCATCCCCACCATAGCCCAGCAGCTCAATGTCTCGCTCCCCTCGGCGGGCCTGTTGGTCAGCCTCTATGCCCTTGGGGTAGCCATCGGCGCCCCCGTGCTCACGGCGCTCACCGGCAAGGTGCCGCGCAAGTGGCTGCTGGTGGGGCTGATGGCGCTCTTTACCGCTGGCAACCTGCTAGCCTGGCAGGCCCCCGGTTACGAGAGCCTGATTGTGGCCCGCATCCTCACCGGACTGGCGCACGGGGTCTTCTTCTCGGTGGGCAGCACCATCGCCACCGGCTTGGTGGCCAAAGAGAAGGCGGCGAGTGCCATCGCCATCATGTTCAGCGGTCTGACAGTGGCGCTGGTAACCGGCGTGCCACTCGGCACCTGGATTGGTCAGGTATTTGGCTGGCGTGAAACCTTTCTGGTAGTGAGCCTGCTCGGTGTGATCGCCATGGTGGGCAGCCTGCTGCTGATCCCCAATAACCTGCCCAAGGGGGCGGCCTCGACCATCCGCGAACAGCTCTCGGTACTGACCAAGAAACCACTGCTGCTGGTCTACGCCAAAACGGCGCTCGGTTACGGCGGCGCCTTTACTGCGTTCACCTTCCTCGCCCCGATCCTGCAGCAGGTGAGCGGCTTTAGCGCCGGTGCGGTGAGCCTGATCCTGCTGGTCTACGGGGTATCGGTTGCCATCGGCAATATCTGGGGCGGCAAGCTGGCCGACAAGATGGGCCCCCTACCTGCGTTGAAGCTGCTGTTTGCCGGTTTGGCGCTGGTGCTGCTGGCCCTCACCTTCACCGCACCCCATCCGGTACTGGCGGTACTGACCGTGCTGGTGTGGGGCGCTTTTGCCTTCGGCAATGTGCCGGGTCTGCAGGTGCTGGTGGTCAAGCAGGCCGAGCTGCACACCCCCAACGCAGTGGATGTGGCATCGGGCCTCAATATCGCCGCCTTCAACGTCGGCATTGCGCTCGGTTCCATAGTCGGTGGCTTGGTGGTGGAGCACCTCGGCCTGATGCACACCCCCTGGATCGGCGCCCTTATCGTGCTGCTGGCCTACGGGCTGACCCATGTCAGCGAGCGCCGCGAAGCCGTCCGGCTCGCCGCCTGTCAGGCATAAGCTGTGCCAGCAGGCCGCTCCGCCTCTTCCTTCATCAAATAAAAACGAGCGGCTTATGCCGCTCGTCTCTTTTCACGCTCTGTTATTTGTTGGTTGTTATGCCGGGCGAGACATCACTGCCCTCTTGGTCACTGCCCGCTTGAGCCAGTAGTCGAGACTGACGTAGCGACCCCCGCCGTAAACCAGCAGCACCAACAGCATCACGAAGTAGGTGGCGGCAAACTCCATCCCGTTGTTGAGCATCACGGGATCCCCGAGCTCGGTGATGTAGTTGTAGCGACCGGGGAAGTTGGCGGCCAGCCACTCGATAAAGCCGTTGAGGCGCACAGTGGCCTCCATGCTGCCGGTGGCGATGGCGTCCCAGCCGTGCTTCCAGTGCACCATGGCGCTCGCCACGCTCATCAGGAAGATGGTGGGAATGGCCATGATGCGGGTAAAGAGGCCAAGGGCGATGCAGATGCAGCCCAGCACCTCGGTGCCCGCCGCCAGAAAGGCGAGCAGGGTCGGGAACGGCAGGTTGAGCCCCCCTTCCGAGACCGGGGCCCCAAACCAGGCGACGGTGCCGGCAAAGCCCATTACCTTGGAGTGGGCCCCCACATAGATGACCGGAATGAGATAGAGGCGAATGGCCAGCAGGGCCAGAAAATCGAGCCGCTTGCACTGGGCCACCGCCCGCTCGTACCACTGGATCAGGGTGTTGTTCATGGGAATTCTCCTTGGTGTTTGCTAAATGAGGGCCTAAGTCAGGGCAAGGGCGCGCCGGACTGGCGCTCGCCGACGGGCAGGGTAAGCAGACCAAGCCGGTGAAAATGGCGCGCCCATTCGGTCAGATCAAAGTCGCGGCGAACCTGTTGCACCTGTTGCTGGAACGCCGTTCGGCTAAGCCCCGGCTGCTGTTGCAACAGCTGGATCAGGGCCACATCCCATTCGCGCAACCGCTGGGTCACCACCTGATGATCCGGGCTGCGAAACAGGCCATAGAAGTGGTTGCCCTGCCGGGTAGGCACCACGCCGCTGCGACGGATGGCAAAGGGGAGCTCTAGCAATTGCAGGGTGGGATTGAGCGTAAACGAACTCTCCGCCGTTACCTCCGCCCCCGGCAACACTTGCGGCACCACCCCTTCATCAATCTCGACACAGAGGCAGGCCCACTCGTACTCCAGCAGTGCCAGCCGCTGCCTGGGCCAGTTGAGGGAGCCCTCGCTGTGGCGATGCTGCACATAGCGGACAAACTCGGTGGCGATATGGTGAAACTCGGGAGCCTCGGCGCCGTGCGCGATAACAAAGCCCTCCACCAGCTGCCACCTGTCCACCTGCGCCCAGTGAGCGTGGGTGAGCGGAAAAGCGCTCTCCAGCACCGACTCCACATTGGTGCGCACGCTACGGGCATAGTGGCTGGCAATGCCATCCTGCGGCAGCCGCACCCGGCTCGCCAGCCAGGCGGTCTGCTGCTGCATCCGCTGCGGCGCCGTTTTGGGCGCAGTGATCAGTGATAACCGTCTATCCATAGCGCACCTCCCGCACCTGACGGTCGATCGCCTCACAACAGGCGCCGTGCACCCGCGCCAGCTCGGCCTCCAGCTCTGCCAGCGGTGGCAGATGGTGATCCCGCTCCAGCAACAGGGGGCGCAGGCCGTGGGTCTGCACCGTATAACGGGCCAGCGCCACCACCTCCTCGCAAACCGGTTTGCCGTGGGTATCCAGCAAGGTGCCGTCCGCCTCTTCCAGATGACCGGCGATATGGAAATAGCGGATCGCATTGCTCGGCAACCCGGCGATCATCCGCTTGGGACAGTAACCGTGGTTGTGGCTGTTCACAAAGGCGTTGTTGATATCGAGCAGCAGCTCGCAGCCGCTGCGCGCCACCAGCTCGGCGAGAAAATCCTCCTCCGGCATCTCGTGGTCATAGCCGTGGTAGTAGGAGATATTTTCCAACACCAGCGGGCGGGCCAGCGCCTCCTGCACCTGCTCGATCCGCTCGGCCAGATAGGGGATGTTCTCCCACTGACGCGGCACCGGTAAGAGCTCGTAAAGATACCCCTGCTGGTCGCGGGAAAAGCTCAGGTGCTCGCTGTAGATCCCGATGCCGAACTCGTCCAGAAAGGTGCGGATCTGGCTGAGCAGGGTGCGATTGAGGGGCTGGCAATCGCCGAGGGAGAGGCTGAGGCCGTGGGCCACCAGCGGGTAACACTCGGCAAGCTGATGCAGCTGCGCCCGCTTGGCGCCGCCGATAGCCATCCAGTTCTCCGGCGCCAGTTCGAGAAAGTCGATGCAGGGGCGGACGGGGCCGGAGCAGAGCGCATCCAGATGCTCCTGACGCAGCCCGATCCCCCGACTGCGGGAGCTTATTGGCCGCATACCCCCTCCGTCATCTTGCTGCCCTTGCTGGATGTATTGCCATCAATCCCCTCGCCCGCCACGCCACACTTGCCATCGCGAGCGCGCACCAGCCGCCCCTGCGGATCGCTGTCTAAAGCCTGTTTTTCGAAGCGCTTCTCGGTGCCGCACTTACCCGCCGCACACTTGCCGCCGTGCTGTTCGCTGGGGGCAGCTTTCACCGGCGCATCGCTCGGGGTGGCCGCCAGCGCCAGTCCCGGGGTCAGGGCAATCAGGCTGGTCATGGCGATGGAGAGGGTCAGTTTGCCGGTGGTTTTGTTGCAGCTTGAGTTACTCATGAGCGGACTCCTTGACGGATGAAACGGGGTAGCTGGAGAGATCGCGGGCGGCCACGATCTGGCCGTGGAACTGCTGTTTGACGATGGCCATCGCCTCTTTCTTGTGATTGAGGCCAACCCCCATCCAGTGGTTCAGCACCAGCAGCTTGGGGTTCACCTCGGCGGCAATCTTGGCCACCACAGATGGCTTGGCATGGAGCGAGGCGGAGACCGGGTCGGCTGCTTCATGAATGGCGAGCGGCATCACCAGAATGTCGGCCCCCTTGGCAAACGGCACAAAGGCCGGGTTGCTGCCGTTCTGATCCGCCGAGATGACGATGGTTCCCTCGGCGCTCTCGATGCGATAGGCCAGACAGGGCACGTCACCGTGAGGGATGCCGAGGGCGGTGATGGTCAACCCATCCTGCTGATAGACGGTGTGGGGCTGCGGGCTCTGGTAGGGCACATCGTGCAGGGTGATGGGGAAGAGGCCATCGGTGCCATCCTTGAAGCCGCTCAGGTAGGCATAAGCGCCCTTATCCTTGTTGAAGAGGGCGTCAAAGTAGCCGCTCATGCTGGGGAAGGCCGAACCGGCTTGCGGCCCCGCCAGACCCAGCGGATCGCTGCGCTCGAAGAAATAGGCCCCCTTGAGCAGGGCGGGCAGGTCGGTCACATGGTCGGTGTGAAAATGGGTGATGCCGATAAAATCGACCTCTTCGAGCTTGGCCCCTGCCTGACCGAAGCGCAGGTAGACGCCACCACCGGCATCGATCAGGATGCGGGATTTCCCCTTCCACCAGATCACCTCGCTGGAGGAGGCGCGCAGGTCGTCGGAGATGGGGCCACCACTGCCGAGCACCTGCAGGGTGAAGGTTTTATCCAGTGGCGTCAGTTGTACCGGTTCGGCACAGGCCGGGGCGACGGCGAGCGCGCACCCGATGGCCAGCGCCACCGCTTTCAATCTCTGTTTCATCACAATTACCTGTCGGTTGGTTGTCAGTTGAAAGTGTGTCGTGTGTGTCGTTTAAAGAGGGGGAGAGAGGGGCCGATGGCGACGAGTCAACGCCAGCCACCGGCCATGGCGGGGCGCGAGCCCCCCGCAGTCAGTTACCGTCCCGTTCGTCCGCCTGCCAGCGCGCTTCCAGCCAGAGCAGGTTGCACAGGCCCAGCAGCAGGGCGAATCCGAGGCCCAAAATCCAGGTGAAGTACCACATAGCAGATCCCTTGAGGTCAGTAGAGTTGATGGCTGTCGCGCTTGATGCGGGCACGGTCGAGCTTGCCCCGCACCACCCGATAGACCCAGCCGGTGTAGCCGAGGTTGACCGGCATCAGCACCAGCACGATGCCGAACATGATGGCCAGCGTCTTGTAGCTGGAGGTGCTGTCCCACAGGGTCAGGCTGCTGACCGCATCAAGGGATGAAGGCAGCACGAAGGGGAACAGGGCGATGGCCACCGAGCAGAGCATGGCGGCGCAGGCCATGGCGCTGGCCAGCAGCGCTATCCGGCCCCGCTCCAGCCAGGCGGCAATCCCGCTCACCAGCGGCGCCAACGCCCCGATGATCGGCACCAGCCACAGCAGCGGCTGCTCGTGGTAGTTGTGCAGCCAGCCAGCGACATGGGGGGTGACCCCCTTCATCAACGGGCTGATGGCGGCATTCGAGTCAAAGGGTTGTGTGCCCACACCGGTCAGCTGAAACCCTTGCAGATCCACCAGATGCCAACCGGCCAGCAGGTAGCAGAGGGTCACCAGCGGGGCCAGCAGGATGGCGATCCCCCGTGCGCGCAGCGCAGGGGTGCCCGTTACCTTGGCCTGCAAAAAGCTGGCGCCGTGCAGCAGCAGCAAGGTGATGGCAGTGGCCAGCACCGAGAGCAGCCAGCCCCAGTGGAAGTCGAACGCGCCGTAGTGCAGACGCAGCGCCGTATCGAAGCGAAATGGCAGCCCCTCCATCACCAGACCAATGGCTGCGCCCAGGATCAAGGCAGGCACCAGACCACCGGCCACCAGCGCCCGATCCCACCAGCGACGCCACACCGGATCGGCCAGCTTGCTGCGATAGTCAAAACCGACCGGACGCAGAAAGAGCCCGAGCAGCAGCACCACCATGGGGATGTAAAGCCCCGAGAAGGCGGCGGCATACACCAGTGGCCAGGCGGCGAACAGGGCACCGGCACCAGCAATCAGCCACACCTGATTGCCCTCCCACACCGGCCCCACGCTGTTGATCACCAAACGACGGTCTTCGTCATCTTTCGACACCACCGGCAGCAGCATGGCGATGCCGAGGTCGAAGCCATCCATCACGATAAAACCGACCATCATGAAGAGCACCAGCGCCCACCAGATGAGTTTCAGGGTTGCGTAATCCATCAGGCGATCCTCGCAAGTTCGGGTTGTTCACCGCTGTAGCGGCCAGTATGGAGAATGGCGGGCCCCTTGCGGATCACATGGCGCAACAGGAACAGCTCCACCAGCAGCAGCAGGGTGTAGATGGAACAGATGGCGATCAGGCTGAACCAGAGTTGGCCCGGCTGAAGCAAAGAGACCGAGGCCGAGACCGGCAGCACGTCGCTGATGGTCCAGGGTTGACGGCCAAGTTCGGCCACCAGCCAGCCCGCCTCGATGGCAATCCACGGCAGCGGAATGCTCCAGAGCAGGGTCTTGAGCAGCCGTGGCGAGTCTTGCAGCCGGTTGCGACAGAGCTGGACAAAGCTCACCACCATCAGCCCCAGCATGGTGACGCCAAGCCCCACCATCACCCGAAAGCCCCAGAACAGCGGCGCCACTGGTGGGATGGAGTCATCCACTGCCTTGGCGATCTCTGCCTCACCAGCCTTGGCGATATTGCTGGCATAGGGGGTCAGCAGCAGACCGTAGCCGAGATCCTTGCCGTGCTGCTCGAAGCGAGCGCGGGTGGCCGTGGTGTCATCGCCCTGCCGGATCTGGTCGAGGGCCTCGGCCGCCACCATGCCGCTGCGAATGCGCGCCTCGTGCTGCACCTTGAGATCCTTGATGCCGGTCACCGCCTCATCGAGGGAGCGAGTGGCGATGATCCCCATCAGATACGGGATCTTGATGGCGGCGTGGGTGGTTTCCGCCTGCTGATCCGGGAAGCCGAACAAGGTAAAGGAAGCTGGTGCTGGCTCGGTCTCCCACTCCGCCTCGATGGCGGCGAGTTTGACCTTCTGCACCTCGCCGGTGCGATAGCCCGACTCATCCCCGAGCACAATGACCGAGAGGATGGCGGCCAGCCCGAAGCCGGAGGCGATGGCGAAGGAACGCAGGGCAAACTGCACTTCCGTCTTGCGCAGCAGATACCAGCTGCTCACCCCCATCACAAACATGGAGGCGGCCACATAGCCCGCCGCAACGGTGTGAACGAACTTCACCTGCGTCACCGGGTTGAACAGCACGGCGGCGATATCCACCAGCTCCATCCGCTGGGTCAGCAGGTTGAACTCGGCCCCCACCGGGTTTTGCATCCAGCCGTTGCCGATCAGGATCCACAGCGCCGAGAGGTTGGAGCCGAGCGCCACCAGCATGGTCACCAGCAGGTGCTTGCCGCGAGAGAGCTTGTCCCAGCCGAAGAAGAAGAGCCCCACCAGCGTTGATTCGAGGAAGAAGGCCATCAGCCCCTCGATGGCCAGCGGGGTACCGAAGATGTCCCCCACATAGTGGGAGTAATAAGCCCAGTTGGTGCCGAACTGGAACTCCATGGTGATCCCCGTGGTGACCCCCATGACGAAGTTGATGCCAAACAGTTTGCCCCAGAAGCGGGTGATGTCCTGATAGATCACCTTGCCGGTCATCACATAAGCCGACTCGGCGATCACCAGGATCCAGGACAGCCCCAGCGTGAGGGGCACAAACAGGAAGTGGAACAGGGCCGTGGCGCCAAATTGCAGGCGAGACAGGCTGACCACGTCATCCGGATTGATCATGCGTCACTCTCTTTTGTTGTATTTGCCTTGCACGTTTCGTGCGTGACAAGTACATCACGGAGCATGACACCTATAACAGATGCAGTTATATTGAATTACACCTATAACAGTTGATCCAGATCATGTCCCTTTACCAGCAGTTGGCCGACCGCCTGCAAAGCCAGATCGACGATGGCATCTGGCAACCGGGGGAGCGCATCCCCTCCATTCGCCAGAGCTGCAAGACCCACGGGCTCAGCCCCATGACGGTGTTGCAGGCCTATCAACTGCTCGAAAGTCAGGGGCGGATCCTCGCCCGCCCCCAGTCCGGCTACTACGTCAAAGCCGCTTCACCACAAGTCGTGCAGCACACGCCGAGCCAGACCCATTACAGCGGTTCGGTGGATATCAACGATCTGGTGTTCGAGGTGTTGCAGGCGAGCAAATCGCGGGATCTGGTGCCCCTTGGCATGTCGGTGGCCGACCCGACCCTGTTCCCCCATCCCCAGCTCGGGCGGGCGCTGGCCAGTTGCATGCGCAAGCTCGATCCCTTCAGCACGGTGGCCGACCTGCCCCCCGGTAACGAGGCGCTGCGTCGTGCCATCGCCCAGCGCTACGCCAGCGACGGAGTGGCGGTCAATCCACAGGAGATCATCATCACCACCGGCGCCATGGAGGCGCTCTCCCTCAGCCTGCAGGTGCTGACCGAGCCCGGTGACTGGGTGGTGGTAGAGTCCCCCACCTTCTATGGCGCCCTGCAGGCCATCGAGCGGCTGAAACTCAAGGCGGTGGAGATCCCGGTCATCCCGGGGGTGGGCATCGATCTGGCGCTATTGGAAGATGCCCTGGCCCGGATGCCGATCAAGGCGTGCTGGCTGATGGGCAATGTGCAGCACCCGCTGGGCCACACCATGCCAGATGCGCATAAACAGGGACTGATGGCACTGCTCAACGCCCACAAGGTGCCGCTGGTGGAGGATGACGTCTATGCGGAGGTCTACTTTGGCCGCGAGCGCCCCAAGCCGCTCCGCCACTGGGATCAGCGTGGCGACAGCCTGCTCTGCAGCTCCTTTTCCAAGTGCCTGGCGCCGGGCTTTCGGGTCGGCTGGGTGGTGGCGGGGCCCCATGCCGAGCGGGTGCAGCGGCTGCAGCTGATGTCCACCCTCTCCACCAATGTACCGAGCCAGCTGGCGCTGGCCGAGATGCTGCGCCAGGGCGGGATCGATGCCCACTTTCGCCGCCTGCGCCACACCTTGGCCCAGCGCCAGCAGCAGATGCGGGCGGCCCTGTTGCGGCTGTTGCCGGGTGAAGTGAACATCTCCTCCCCCGATGGCGGCTACTTTCTCTGGCTGGAGCTGCCTGCCCATTTCGACAGCCGCGCCCTGCACGCCCAGGCACTTGGTAGCGGTTTTTCAGTGGCCCCCGGCGCGCTCTTTTCCAGTCAGGGGCAACACAACCACTGCCTGCGCCTCAACAGCTCCCATCCCTGGAGCGAACAGCTGGAGCTGGCCCTCACCCGGCTGGCGGCGCTGATTGCCGTACAGCTAGGCAAAGATCAACTTGGCGAAAACTGAAAACAACAACGCCCCTTGAGCGGGGCGTTATCGGCAATCCATGGCGGTGAGGGGTATCAGGCGGGGGCGTTAAGTTGCGCCACCTGCCGCTCGATACTTCCTTTCAGGTTCTCATCGAGCTTGAGAGCGCGTGCCAGCTCGTCGAGATAACCGCGCTCCATAAAGTGATCCACTTCGATGGCAAGCAGGGAGGCAAGATAGACCTCGGTGGCCAGCTCCATGTCGGTCACTTCCCGCGCCAGTGCGTGAGGGTCGAGGGGGCGGGCCAGTTCGGCGTCAATCCAGCGGGCGGCATCGCTCTGGCCCTGTTCGGTCAGGTACTCCTGAATTTTCTTGCGCTCGGCGCCGTCGATATGGCCATCGGCCCGGGCTGCCGCCACCATGGCGCGCACCAAGAGAGCCGCGCGGGCATCCAGCGCATTGCCTTCCAGAGTGCTGACAGGATGGGTCGGCTGGGCGGGCGCCGACTGCTGGGCCTGCCAATCCTGATAGAGCTTGTAGGCCAGCCCGCCAAGGGCCGCAGCGCCGCCCACGGCAGCCGCCTTGCCGCCATATTTGCGCATCTTCTTGTTGCCCAGCAGCAGACCGAGCGCACCGCCGGCCAGCGCCCCCTGCATCTGCCCCTTGCGCTTGTCTCCGCCTTCGTTGAGCCAGCCTTTGCCAGCCCCCAGCAACTGTTCCAGCATCTGTTTCATGGTGTCACTCCTGCGGGTCAAAAAAGTGAAATCGGGATGAATAGAGCCAGATAGTGACCCCGCCCCCCTGAATCGGGGATGAACCCTTGACCGGGCAGGCCGATGGGGCAAAGCTCAGGGAAACCCTTCAGGCAATAAGGATGTAACTGTGCCCAATCGCGAACTGACCCTGCAATTTCTGGCCGAACCCTCCGACGTCAACTTCGGCGGCAAGGTGCATGGCGGCATGGTGATGAAGTGGATCGATCAGGCGGGCTATGCCTGCGCCGCGGGCTGGTGCGGCGGCTATGCGGTGACCGTCTATGTGGGGGGAATCCGCTTTTTGCGCCCCATCCAGATTGGCCAGTTGGTAGAGGTACACGCTCAGGTGATCCACACCGGCACCACCAGCATGCATCTGGCGGTGGATGTCTACAGCCGCCACCCCACCGAGACCGAGCGCCACAAGACCACCCACTGCATCATCATCTTTGTGGCGATGGATGAGCAGGGCAAGCCGACCCCGGTTCCCCAGTGGCAGCCACTGAGCGAGAGCGATCTGCAGTTGCAGCAGTACGCCAAAAAGCTGATCGCCCTGCGCGAGGAGATCGACAAGGAGATGCGCCAGCACCTCTGACCTTCGTGCCTCACAGCCCGATACAGCGGGCGCTTTCGGCCAGCGGCAGCGCCCCTGTATAATCCCCCCTCTTCCCGCAACCGGAACCCTGCCCATGTCACTGGAAACTGCCCCGCCCGAGGTGAAACTCGCGGTGGATCTGATTGAACTGCTGGAGACCAACCAGCTGGCCCCCGAGCTGGTGTTGGCGGCGCTGGCCATTGTGAAAAGTGACTACGAGCGCAAGCTGGCGGAGGGGAAGGATCTCTGATCCCTACCCGTACTTTTTACGCCTTATCTTTCCGACTTCAGTTTTTCTCCACAGAATAGAACCACTTATTGCGGCCCCATCACCTCATCACAGAGGGCGATCAGGGCCGCGCTCAAGCGGGTGAGCGGCTCGCCCCCGCTTACCCCGGCATGCAGCGCCAGCTCCACCGGCGCCACCTTGGGCCACTGGGTCAGGGCCAGCTGATCGGCGGGCATCAACCGTTTGGGCAGCAAGCTCACGCCGATGCCCGCACTCACCGCCCCCTGCAAACTGGCGAGACTGGCACTGACATAGGCAATACGCCAGCGCCGGCCAAGGCCATCGAGCGCCTCGGTCATCTGCCGCCGATAGAGCCCCTCGCTCGGGAACACCACCAGCGGCAGCGGATCCCGTTCCCGGGCGGGCCAGTCGCGGCTATCGACCCACACCAGCGGTTCGCGCCAGCTGGCAAGGGGCGAACCCTGCCCACGCGTCTGCTTGACCAGCGCCAGATCCAGCTCCCCCGCCGCGAAGCGCTGCCAGATCTCGTGGCTCAGGCCGCTTTGCACCTCCAACCGCACCTCGGGATAATCGCGGGCAAAGGCGGCAAGCACCGGGGTGATGGCTCCTGCGGCGAAATCCTCCGGCACCCCGAGGCTGAGCGCCACGCTCCCTTCCGTCACTTGTTCTTCGGCCTGTGCCAGCAGCGCCAGAATGCGGCGGGCCAGCCCCAGCAATTTTTCCCCCTCCGCCGTTGCGACCACCTGACGGCCAGCGCGATCCAGCAGCGGGCAGCCAAGCTGCTGCTCAAGGCGGCGGATCTGCTGGCTGATGGTGGATTGGGTCAGATGGACCCGCTCACCGGCGCGGGTGAAGCTGCCGGTGTCGATAATGGCGACAAAACTGCGCAGTAACAGGGGATCCAGCATGGGGCACTCCATTTACAAAACCACTGAAACCTATTCTATCATTTAATTTCAAAATGACTTTAGACCCCGCTAGGCTGACGTCTCTTCCGTCAAATCAGGGTTTGTCACCATGTCACAGCCTCTTGTAGCGTCTACCCCTCTTCGCTCGCTCCCCCCATCAACCTCACTCCAGACTCACCAACAGTGGCTGGAGCAGGCGGTGCAACTGGCCAGAGAAAATCATCAGCAGGGCGGTCGCCCCTTCGCGGCGCTGCTGGTGCGAGATGGCCAGTTGGTGGCGAGCGCCGTCAACGGCATCCATCTGGATGGCGATCCCACCCGTCACGCCGAGCTGGAGGCGCTGCGCCAGGCGAGCCAGTGCGGGCCGCTCGCAGGCGCCATCGTCTATGCCAGTGGCCACCCCTGCCCCATGTGCCTCGGTGCGCTGGTGATGAACGGCATCGCCGCCGTCTATTACGCCTTTGATAACGCCGATGCGGCCCCGTTCGGCTTTGACAGCACCGCCGCCTACCAAAAGCTGGGGCTGCCCCTTGCGCCGCAACCGCTGCCCCTGATCAAATTGTCCGTATCCATGACGGCGGCTGATCTCTATGGCTCCGAGCCGCAGAGCCATGACCATGAGTAAGAGCGCTGCCACCGAACCGGCAGAGGCGCGCCGCCAGCAGTTTGCCCTGCTGGTGCTGGTGATCCTGATTGGCCTGAATCTGCGCCCCTTTCTCACCGCCATCGGCCCGCTGGCCCAAGCCATTGACCAGCGGCTGGCGCTCGGGATGGACACTCTCGCCTGGCTCACCCTGCTGCCGCTGTGGCTGATCGGGATTGGTGTGCTGCTCACCCCCAGCCTGCGTCGGCGCGCCAGTGCGCGCCAACTGCTGGGGGTGGCCCTGCTGCTGCTCGGCATCGGCAGCGCCATGCGCTTCGATGCCCAAAGCGGCACCTTGCTGATCGCCAGTGCGGCGCTCTGTGGATTGGGGTCGGCGCTGGTGCAGGGGGTGCTACCGGCGCTGATCAAGCAAGCGTTCGCCCACAAGGTGCCGCTGGTGATGGGGATCTTCTCCGCCTGCATGATGGGGGGCGGGGCGCTCGGGGCAAGCCTCACGCCACGGTTGGCAGCCAGCCTCGACTGGTCACGGGCACTGGCGCTCTGGAGCCTGCCGGTGTTGCTGGCCCTCAGCTGGCTGATCTGCAAGGTGCGCCTGCCGCGCACGGCCTCCAGCCACGCGCCTCACGGCGAGCAGCGACTGATCACCCTGCCCCGCAGCTGGTTGCTGATCGTCTGCTTTGGCATCATCAACAGCGGTTACGGCATCGTGGTGGCCTGGCTGGCCCCCGCCTACATGGCGCAAGGGTGGAGCGCCGCGCAGGCGGGCGAGCTGGTTGCCTGGCTGGCGCTGGCGCAGACCGCCAGCGGCCTCGGCCTGCCGCTGCTGGCGGCGCGCAATCTGGATCGGCGACCGTGGATGGGCCTTGCCATCGCCATGCAGCTGGCGGGATTTGCCGGTCTCTGGCTGGCGCCACAGGCGGCCCCCGTTATCTGGTGCATGCTGTGCGGCGCCGGTCTTGGCGGCAGCTTTTCCCTCATCATGGTGATTGCGCTCGATCACCTGCCCGACCCGCGCCGCGCGGGCACCCTGAGCGCCCTGATGCAGGGGTTTGGCTTTATGCTGGCGGCCACCGGCCCTTGGGTGGCGGCGCGGCTCTATCACTTTATGGGCGACTTCGCCGCAGCCTGGCAGTGGCAACTGGGGGGCCTGCTGCTGATGAGCCTGCTGGTGCTGCGCCTCGACCCGCGCCACTATCCTCGCGTAATGAAGTTACCTACCAGCAGCGAGCCAACCCTTTCGGCGCCCCTCCCGGCCAGCTCTGCGGCCCAAAGCAACACACCGGCCTGAGGCCGGTGTGTTGGGGATGACAATGCAAGGCTGACGCCACTCAGAGGGGCAACTCAGCGCCCCTTCTTCTGCCGTCCGGCGTTAGCGGTGCGTGGCTTGCCTGCGGCGGGTTTGCTGCCCTTGTTGGGCGCGCCTTTACCGGCGCCGCCCTTATTGGCAGCCCCTTTACCCGCGCCCACCTTGCCCACCGGAGGCTTCTTCTCGAAGGCTTCCGGGCCCGGCACATTGGGGCGACCGCCAATCTCGTGATCGTCATCGCGGCGCGGTTTCTTGCCTTGGGCCGGTTTGGCGGTTTGCGCCGTAGGGGCCTTGGCCGCCTTCGGTTTTTCACCCTTCGCCGGTTTCACCTCGGAGGAGGAGTCCTCAATCAGCTTGAACAGCTCGATCAGCTCGTCGTCGGTCAGATCGCGCCACTCGCCTACCGGCAGCCCCTTGAGGCTGACGTTCATGATGCGGATGCGCTCCAGCTTGGTCACTTCAAAACCGAAGTGCTCGCACATGCGGCGGATCTGGCGGTTCAGCCCCTGCACCAGGGTGATGCGAAAGACGAACGGTGCCTCTTTCTTCACCTTGCACTTCTTGGTGACGGCACCGAGGATCGGCACCCCGGCCGCCATACCGCGCACAAACTCGTCGGTGACCGGCTTGTCGACGGTCACCAGATACTCTTTCTCGTGATCGTTGCCCGCCCGCAGGATCTTGTTGACCAGATCGCCGTGGTTGGTGAGGAAAATAAGGCCCTGCGAATCCTTGTCCAGTCGCCCGATGGGGAATACCCGGGTGCTGTGGTTGACGAAATCGACGATGTTGTCCTTCTCGCCCGCCTCTGTGGTACTGACGATGCCCACCGGCTTGTTAAGGGCGATAAAGACCAGACTGTCCGCCTCGCGCGGCTCAATCACCTGACCGTTGACCTTGACCAGATCGCCAACCTGCACCTGATCGCCAATCCCAGCGCGCTTGCCGTTGATAAAGACGTGGCCCTGCTCGATAAAGCGGTCGGCCTCGCGGCGCGAGCAGATGCCGCTCTCGCTGATGTATTTGTTCAGGCGCATGGATTCGTTAGCCAGCATGAGTCACCTGCCACAGAGTCTGGGCCGCACCCGGTTGTGCCATTGCCTGTTCCGGCTGCGCCGGGGCGGCTGTCTGCTGCATCAGCCAATTCACTACGTCAAAGTTCTGCATACCATTCCATCTTCAAAAAAGGCCAATGCCAGCTTATCCATCAAAAAACGCCGCTACATTAGCATATTGCCCCGTCTCGCACGCCGGATAGTTCACAGATCGCCCCAGCAAAGGGCACAAATTGGGGCAGTATCACGGTCACAAGGGGTTAAACAAGGATACCGCCAAGGAGGAATAGAGAGGATTTAACCGGCAAAGCGGCAATGAAAATCTGGGGCTCATAAGGCATCGGGCGTATCAGCGCGTCAGGGGTAGCGGCTGACCTCAATGAGGTTTTGATCCGGGTCGAGGAAATAGACTGACTCTATCGGCCCGCAGGCACCGCTTTTGGTCACCGGCCCCTCGACAATCTCCACCCCGTGGCAGGCAAGCTGGGCCATCACCTGCTCCAGCGGCCAGCGGGTGATAAGGCAGACATCCCCCGACCCCACCTGCGCCCGGTTGCGCGGCTCCTGTCCCAACAGTTGCAGATTGATCTTCTGGTTGCCAAACCCTACCGCCCGGCGCCCCGCACCGAAGGTGATGGCCTCCATATTGAGCACCGAGCTGTAAAACGCCACGGCCCGTTCGATATCGCTGACCGTCAATACCAGATGGTCGATATGGCTGATCATGGTTACCTCCTGGTGGTGATCTGGTTGATGTGACCGACATATTCAGCCCTCATGTACCGCCACCCCTTCCAGCCTTCCTTCTTCAAGAATCTTCAGCAACGCCGCACTTTGCTTCTCGGTCGGAAACTTGGAGGGGATCTGCATGGCCACCCTTAATGCACTGTCTTGCTTTGGCGTGAGGAGGCCCTTCTCAATCAGAGACCGATGGATACGAGCCCATTCGGTTGCGGACACTGCAAGCACTTTTTTCTGTGTCTCAATACCGTTATCTGTTCTCTGTGTCTGCTTTGCCGACCGAATAGTAGCGGTCTGCTCATCGAGTGAAATCAGTCCAGCGTAAAATTCGGCTGGAAGAGAATTAGCTATAGCTTCAGCACGGGCCTGTATTCTTGCCCAGCATGCCTCTTTCTTGCACCACTCGGAAATATTGGAAATACCCTGCGGGGGTCTGATGACATCATCATTCACAGCTTTTGACACGACTGCGATGGTATTTTCAAGTGCAGGGCTAACTTTCTGTATATTCCAGACATCCAAAAAATCTATATTTTCATTTCGTAGCTTCGTGATATAGCCGAGTAGCGCCAATGTATAGGCTACAATGTTCGCACGGTACCCACCGTTGTACCAAGACTGAGCAGAAACAATTCGCTCTGTTGCACGGAATATTAGAGCTCTCGCGATAGCTCTCTTGAAGTAAAATTCATTGAATTCGTCGGATGATTTATCCCATTCACCCCCTATCCGAGCGGCATAACGTGCAAAATTCTTCTGAGAACCAAGATTTACCCACTTAGGATGGTCATCCCAAACATTTTCGAATTTCGCAAGATCGGTTTTAGTGAACATCTGTTGCTTCGGATGCTCAGCTTTAAATTTGCGCTGTTCCATAGGGGTAAGTTTCGACTGCGCATCGGCATATTGGCCGCGTGCTCGCTCGTAGAACCATCGGGTCTCACGCTGCAATCCTTGTTGCGCAGGAGCCCATATACGGCGTGAGAACTCTTCCATTCGAACATGGAAAGGGTGATTTGAGAAAAAATCTGCAGCATTCACCTTATTCTGGGTATTTGCATACTCTGATATTTTTGGTACAACCGCCTCGCTTTGAAGACTATCAATGACAGACAGCTTCATTTGAACAAATATCTGGGACAAATCAGCCTTGTCACGCTTGCGTGTATGAAACAGTGATGCCGTCGTCTGTCCGCCATTGACAATTTGAAGGTCAACAACTCTTGTAATTACAAGGCCTGAAGTCGTCATCACTGTTTCAACCTCTTGCGCAGTAGCTGTTATCCCATTGTTGTAAGCAAAAAACATGCTTGGCTCATTCAAGATCGAGGCCCTGATCCCTTTATTCACGTTGCCGCGGGCCTGCAGAAACGTACGCACGTTCTGCTCAAGCAAACGAGCGCCAAATTTTTCGTACAGGGTTGCCAACACATCTGCAGGCATGACCATGAGATTGGATTGATAAGCATCAGTTCCCAAGTGAGCAGGAAGGCTGGGAATTCCTTTACCAAACATCTGCATGAAATCGATATCAAGTGGTTCTTTATGGTTTCGAGAGCTTCTCTGACGATGCAGACGTGAGATATCCCAAATGTGATAAATCGTTGGTATACCAGCAACTACTGCATCGGATAGGGTCTGGATTTTCTCGCTGAGTATGCGTTCGGAAAACAGGATCAGATTAATCTGCCGTAGAGTGGCCATTCGCTCCTCAATTTGCTTGGCGAGACCAAACTCCGGTGATGTCACCTCCAAATCGCTAGCTAAATACTTATTGGCACTTGTTTCGAAGAACTTGGAAATTCGTTTAAATGCCGCAGTCACATCCGCTTTGTTGAGGGTTGTTAGCTCATTCCTTGAATCAAAATCAGCAATAAAAAGATCTAGAACACCTTCATCATTAAACCAGAACCCATCAACACGCATACCACGCTGGGCCCGGTAATGACAGAGTTCGAAACCTTCAGTAAAACCGGTATCGATCAGCTCAGTTGCAACAGTTTCCATGAATTCGTCAAGCTGAAACCGACCATTGGCTTCAGCTCCAGCTAACAACTCTTGCCGAAAATTGTGGAAGAAAACCTCAGTGGTTGTGTCCATTTAGTACCCGCTAAAAATATCTGTTTGAGCACAAGAAAATGGCTCGATGTCCTCCAACATAAGGTCGTAAGTCACCTTGGTTACGCCCTGCGGTAATTTAGACCTTATCAGCCGCGGAAAGTCGGCGGTAACATGATATCCCTGAGCACCACTCACAACAAAAGAAGGCGTGTCATATTCAGCAAGCGGCGCATAACCCACATTTGCTAGCTTATCCATGAACAGCTCGATAGCCTCGGAATCCATCAGTTCGTCCTTTATCAGCGTGACTATACCATTCAATGACAAGGAGTGTTCGGAACTAGGCATATCGCTAATACGCTGCGTCAGCAAAAACAATTTATCAGAAAGCGATTCAAGTTGATCCTCAGAAGAAATTCGAACAGTGCTGCGCTCACGACAGGAAAGTGACTTAACTTCTATGGCACGGTTACCAAAAATGAAGTCATGATGAGAATCATCAGGCCCACACCAAGCATCAACAGCTACAGCCTGTGGGAGAGTTTTGTGATAAAGCGTTCGAAGGATATGAAGTTCTCCAAAAAGGCCACGAACCTCCTCCGATGAAAGCAGCCTAGCATTACGGCCAGCCAAGAATGCTTTCCAACGTTTTAAGTGGGCAAGTGTAACTGCAAGTGCTATCGCAGGATCAGCAACATTTTTTAGACTGGCTATTAATGTTTCGCAAAGGCCAAGAAATAGGTCACTATCGATATGACGCGCCAGCGTAAGGATAAGGCGCTGCCGACCGGTATCATTAGAATTGCGAAGATCAATACCAATGCCATGCACTGAGAAAATATCCCGGCGAAACTGTGCGATGTGGTCGCCGCCAAGCTCAATAATTAGCAGGCATTGCGAGCTCGGATCTCGGCCCCAGTAAATGGGGATACCAGTGGTTCCAGCAACACGCAGGACACTGAGATCTGCCGACGGAATCGGTATGCCATCCCATGGAACAATTTTATTCATCGTCATAATCCTCATCGGCGTCAGGATTATCGTCTAGAGACCCGTACATTTGCTCCATCCAAACCTTGTTGGCTATGACTTCAATCTCGACGCCGTACAGACCATCAGGGTAGCTTAACCCCCATGCAGGAACCCGAACTCCCGCCAATTCCGCCTTATCGGTCGGCTCCAGGACGTGAAGCATTAGTAAAGGCTTGTCACGCACTACCCGATAATGAATGTCCGAAGGGCCTTTCGCTCTACTCTTAGAGCCCTCCGTTGCCAGTTTTTCTGCAGCCATAATCTGCTCCGGTTTGAGACCGAGCTTTTCGTCACCTCGACTGGCAACACGGTACCCCGAAACACGCCATTTGTCCGACGTTGCATCTTCAGCAGTCCGCTCCTGTACCCCGAGGCGAAATCTATCAAAATCGACTGGCCCCTTGGAAATCAAAAGAACATCACCTTTCGGATACTGCGCCGAAATGGCTCGAAGATATTCAATTGCAGATATTGTCCTCTGCCTTGCATCTTTATGCGACTTAAACCGAAGTAGAAACTCTTCAATTCTCTCAACATCCACATTAGGGATAAACAAGCCCTTTTGCTTCGTGTCTTCAATCACTCCGCCAAAACCGTTTCGCCAGTATTCTTCGATCAGAGCCTCGTTTGCAGCATTGATCTCTGGGTTTAGGGGAAGGTCGTAACTTTCGACAAGGAGGCCGGTGAAATTCTGATTTAGAATGACTTTTTCACCGTTGCGCATCTTATTTGCAGCAGTTACTAGCAGACTATCGGGATGGGATTTGATATAGAGACCAAAATCTTTAGGGCTCATCTCAGCCTGTCGCATTCGGGTAATCTGTTGGCGGAGCTCGTCTGAAGCGAGCGCTATATGCTTGTACCAGTTGATAGAATCAGTGGACAGCCAAACACGGCAGATATCCTCATAGCCCGGCCGATAGCCAAACCAGCGCCCCATTTGCATCAGCGTGTCATACATCTTTGTATTGCGGTACATGTAGCTGATCGTCAGCCCCTCAATGGTAAGACCGCGTGAAAGACTAAGACCGCCAATAGCAATCGCGGTCAAGCCAACCCCATCCTTTTCATACTTTGCAAAATCCAGAATTTCGTCGCTTTTACTGTTAACCACATAGGCCCGCATATGCTCAAAAACACACCAGAGCGCGGCTTTTACTTCCTCCCAGCAATAATGCTTCCCACCCTGCTCATTGCCTGCGAATTCAGCATCGAACACCGATCGTAGCCTCGCCATATGTTCATTTTTCGCTGATGTAGATTCCGGCATCATGTAGTTTGCCTTCACTGCTTCGCGTATCCGCTCTAAGCGAATTTCTATGAAACTTTTAACTTCTTTCTGCACGGATACAAAACGCGATACATTTATCAGCATCGAGCAGTGCTTTCTTTTCTGCCCACGAAGGTTACGTATAGCTCTTGCGATAATAAATTGATCGAGGGCGTGGTAAAGACTGGGTGGCAGCTCTAATGCAGGAAAACCATTCTTATGCGATAGAGGAAGATAATTTTCACAGTCCGTAATCTTCCTGATAATAGCATCGCTGCTTTCATCGTTCAGAAAAACCTTGTCAGGTCCAAAATAAGTTGTCGGCGCATCCAGTGCATGAATGAAGTCTTTGGGAAATAGCTCTTCGTAGGCCTCCTTATCGAAGGCATCTGGATCTATGAATATGTTTGCAAACGGGGTGGCAGTATATCCGATATAGCAGTTTTTAGTGAAGAGACGTAGTATTTTTCTTATCCACGAGTTGGTCGCTGTTGGATTAATATCTGGCTTATTTGTATTGATCGAGGCGTTGTCAGCCTCATCATCAATGACCAGCATGGGAACGTCAGCAATTCGGTCCCTTCCTTTTGCATTCAATTCACGAAGCCAGACGTGTAGAGCCTCGAGAGTTTTCACATTTTTCTTGATGACGATAATGACAGGTTTTTTGAAATCGTTAAGCTGAGCACCACTTCTGTCAGCCATCTGCTTATTGAAATCTGAAATGATATTGGTGAGCGTCACAGGATTAGGATAGCTTCTATCAAGCCCGACTCCGATACTCACACGGTCTGCAGGATCGCTGGAACGTCCAACAAATCCTTCATCAACACGCTGTTGAGTTTGCTTACGAAGATTATTATGAATACCAGCAATGACAATGATAAATTTATAACCGGCATCAGCCGCTTTTGCAATCACCCCCATGTAGTTAGCCGTTTTTCCGGACTGAACATGACCAATAACAAGACCACGACGGCTCCAAGCATCTTTACTCGTAGGGTCTTGAAGCAATCCGAGAATTTTTGAAGCATCACCATTTAGGAGGGTGTTTACTACTGTTGGCTTCCAACCTTGGCTTCGTAGATATCCACCATAAGCATCCCCATATATACTTATGATATCTCGTTTATGAATCCAATCCTCATCATGAGGCGCATTAACGTCAACAAGAGATACACCTGCGTTCATCCGTGATGGCATTATAGCCTCAGCCTCAGAGATTATATTATGGAGAGGACCAAGGTATCCAATTAGAGGGGCCAGCCCTGCGGCTTTTTCGGCAATATCATCATACAATGGGAGTTCTTCTTGATCATCAAAAGCACCAATCAATGCTGCTAGTAAAACTTTTGCCTTATCATTCTGGATCGTCATAAAAATTCCTTTTTTATATATTCCTCAACGATAGAACTATGATCTTCAAATAATTTAATTGACCTAACCACATCCCGAAATACCTCTACATTACCTGTAAGCTCTCCCCAGAGTGCTTTTTTTAGGTCATGAAGATGCCCCTGTATCTCTTGTATTGAAAAAGTCTGCTTCACCTCTACCTCTCGAGGATTGGCTGAATAATCTGAATACACCATTTCAACAGGTAAAGATGTGGATATTGCAGCAAGAAGAAGATCAAGATGACGAATACCTTCACCATCGAGCCGCTCTTTAAGTTTTTGTACAAGAAGATGTGAGATATTCAGCGAATATCTAATCCCTTTTTGATCTGCATACCGCTCCCACAATGGAGAGCTAATATTATGGAAAAGTTTTTGTCCACGCCCTCGGTGGACTGTTACACTGCGGGCAGTGACCTTCGCAAGAATCTGACGTAGACGTTCACGTACAGCATGAGGCGGACGAGCTCGCGACTTCTTGATATCGATAGTCCATTCTTCATCGAGAGTGTTTGGGAAATCAATTTGTACCCGCGCCAACTTGGTGGTTTCTCCTTTAGGTACAATACGAAACCAATCGCCCCATGCCATCAGGCGCCCATTTCTATATACATAGCAACCTTG
The DNA here is from genome assembly GCF_027707745.1 of Aeromonas sp. QDB23. Lineage (NCBI taxonomy): Bacteria > Pseudomonadati > Pseudomonadota > Gammaproteobacteria > Aeromonadales > Aeromonadaceae > Aeromonas > Aeromonas sp. QDB23. The sequence continues at coordinate 10,822 of NZ_JAPCJA010000047.1, read as the reverse complement.
GTTGGAAATAAAATCACTGCGATCTTGGTAATAGTCATATTCGGAGGCAGACAAGCGACTATGATGTGGCAAAATGAAAGGCTGCAGGCGAACTTGAGCATCGCCAATGTACACAACCTCTTCAGGAAGAATCTGAGTGGCAGGATTTTTTCTGCAGAAAGGATCGAATGCTGTAATCGGATGACCATTTATGCTGAGTGAAATCTTGGAATATCCCTTTATCTCTCCAGAAAGAAAACGATGAAATACAAGGGAAAGATGCCTGCCAACAGCCTCCAGTTTTTCGTGGACGATTTCATCCCGGCGAGCTCCGACTTCATATTCCATCAATCTATCCAGCTCACGCCAGATGACTACTGTACCAGTGTCGCCAAGCAACCCAATATGGGGCAATGCTTCAATCTCAGCAGGCTCCAGAATTGATAGAAGCCAGTCGTCCGATGCATCAATGCGATCTAGATTCCATTCCGCGCCAGATATGAGTCCTTGCTTGATGCTAACTACGGTTAGAGAGCGACATTGTGAAAAAGAAGCAGTTTTCAAGCCCAAGCCAAAGCGGCCAAGATCATGCGATGAGCGTATCAGACCGGGATTATGCGTTCCATGACGCATAGCTACCAATAACTCATCTTCGGTCATACCTCCGCCATTATCGAGAATTACCACTGCCGGAGATGTTGATGCAACATCACAAATAATCTCGATCTTACTGGCACCAGCAGAAATACTGTTGTCTATCAAATCTGCAATAGCTGTTTCGAGCGAGTAACCAATATCTCTCATAGAGGCAGACAAACACGCTGCACTTGGTGGATGTTGTCTTACGCTAGCCATCAGATAACCTTCTCTATTTTACCTTACAATCTAGCAACACAATCCATTACCCTTGCAGAATGCAAAATACGACACCAGCTATTCTGCGCGCAAGTAATGGGGGAACAGCATTCCCAACCTGATGATACTGCTGAGTCCTTCCTCCTTGGAAGAAATAGTTGTCAGGAAATGTCTGTAAACGTGCGGCTTCTCTCACTGTCAGACTACGACACTGTCTTGGATCGTAGTGGATGAAATAATGACCATCCTTCGAGATATGACTAGTGATTGTCGTTGATGGTGCATCAGCCAACTGAACTCTGAATCTGTCAGAAAAATTGCCGGACTCCCAGTTTTTATGATCTGGAGCCAGTCCAGGCAGGCAAAAATCAGCATGACCTTTAGGTGAGCGCCCATGTTTTTCCGCAAAGCATGCTGCAAATCCGTAACGAGCCAAGTCATCTATACGATGACCTCTAGTTTCATGATTCAACCAGACATTCAGCTCAGCATCTAAATACCAGTCATCGTACTCTCTGATATTAGTAAACCCATCTTTGTCACTCTTTCTACTGCGTAGCCCACCGGTATTTCGTGCATTCAAATGATTTGCGGCATCGGAAAGTTTTGTAGCAAGTGGTGTTATCTGCGCAGGTCCATTCAACGCGGAGACACCAAGTGACTTGAGCTCATTTCTTACCAACGACTCCCAGTTTTCATAAGAATCATGTTGCTTGCTTAGCTTGCTGCGTAATACAGGCAGGCTTCCAATAACCTGTTTTACCGTCACAGGATTAGTTCTGGATAGCTTGGGCAAGTCAGTTAAGGAGTGATTACCACGAATGCCAAGCAGAATCACCCGGTGACGAGCTTGTGGAATGCCATATTCCTCTGATTGAATGATGAACTTTCTTGCATCAATCTCCTTGGGGTCATCGCCATCCCTGAATACCTCGTCACTGACAAGCGAAACTATCTGGTAACGCAAACCATCATCGGGCATATCCAATGCGGCATTGGGGTTTGCCAGATCTCGCAGTATCTGATGAAAAATGAAATCCCCATTTATCTTTGAAGATAGAATGCCTTTGACATTCTCCATGACAAATATATCCGGCCTGTTTCTTTGAATAATCCGCAGATACTCTTTGTACAAAAAGTGCCGATGATCTTCTTCCGGCTTGTAATCGGATTTGCCCTTGTTTCTGGAACGCCCCGCAAGAGAGTATGCTTGGCAGGGAGGCCCACCAATCAACACCCATGGCTGAGATTCGCTTCTGTTTTCAAGCGCCTTGGTAATTGCCTGATCAAGTCGTTGATTGCCAGATTCACTGCCGATCTCCAGAGACATGGCTTCCAAACCAGCCTTTTCCCAGAGATCAATGGTCTTTTCGGTAAATGCTTGTTCAGCTTCACCATTGCAATACCGGTAATAGTCCTGAAGGCAATCTCGTCGATGATTCTTGAGCAGACGATAAAAGGAGCGAAGTCTCAAGGTTTCACGTGCTATTGGGTCCTTCTCCGCGGAAACCCTAATCTCGAATGCCTTGCCATCGTTGAGAGATGAAAAACCTTCACCCAAACCACCTGGACCGGCAAACAAATCGACAACGGGGATGGATGATGAAAAAATGCTCATTGAAAATTACTGTGTTTTTGATCAGGCCATAAAGATACCAGGAAGCTTGCCAAGCAGGAAGCAAAAGCATGGATGTTGTCGATACTGCAACCCGTTCAGCCATGATGGCTGGCATCAAAAGCAAAAACACACGCCCTGAACTGGCACTGCGCAGATATCTTCATGGATTGGGATTTCGTTTTCGAGTGCATGTCAAAGAGCTCCCCGGAAAACCTGATATCGTTCTTCCCCGCTATCGACTCTGCATTTTCGTTCATGGCTGTTTCTGACATCGCTATCCAGGCTGCCGCTTTGCTGCAACCCCCAAAAGCAATACCGAATTCTGGCTACAGAAATTTGCGGCCAATACCGCTCGTGATGAACTGGTTGAAAAACAGCTTCATGAAGCTGGCTGGCGAGTGTTCAGGATCAGGATTTGGGAATGCGGACTCAAAAATGCCGATGTTCAGACATTGAGCTGGCTGCCGGAACAGATCAGGGGAACAACTTCTTTTCTTGGCTGGCCTGAGTTCGAAATCCTCTGAGCACCCTCTAGTCATGGTGTTCATCCGAACGGCTTGCCAAACTGCCGCAATCTTGCCCAAAAACCGCCGAAATTAGCCAGCCGCATAATAACCATGCGGCCTTGCGGTTGTTTAACTGGCCCTAACGTCAGATAATACCGCCCGCCTTCAACCCCCGATAACCCGACTTTCAGTGACGGTAATTGATGACTGAGTACCTGCTTTTATTGATCGGCACCGTGCTGGTTAACAACTTCGTGCTGGTGAAATTCCTCGGCCTCTGCCCCTTTATGGGGGTCTCCGGCAAGCTGGAAACCGCCATCGGCATGGGGCTGGCGACCACCTTCGTGATGACCCTCGCCAGTGCCAGCTCCTATCTGGTGGAGCACTATATCCTGTTGCCGCTGGATATCGCCTATCTGCGCACCCTCGCCTTTATTCTGGTGATCGCCGTGGTGGTGCAGTTTACCGAGATGGTGGTGCGCAAGAGCAGCCCGACCCTCTATCGCCTGCTGGGGATCTTCCTGCCCCTCATCACCACCAACTGCGCGGTGCTCGGGGTGGCGCTGCTCAGCATCAATGAGCGACACGACTTTATCCAGAGCGTGATCTACGGCTTTGGCGCCGCCACCGGCTTCTCGCTGGTGTTGATCCTGTTCGCCGCCATGCGCGAGCGTCTGATCGCCGCCGATGTGCCCGCGCCGTTTCGCGGGGTGTCGATTGCCATGATCACCGCCGGTCTGATGTCGCTGGCCTTTATGGGCTTTACCGGCCTTATCAAGATATAACCATGATCCATATTCTCTTTGCCATTCTGGTGCTCACCCTGCTGGCGCTGGCGTTCGGGATTATCCTGGGCTTTGCCGCCGTCAAGTTTCATGTGGAAGCAGACCCCATCGTCGATCAGCTCGATGCCCTGCTGCCCCAGACCCAGTGTGGCCAGTGCGGCTATCCCGGCTGCAAACCCTACGCCGAGGCGCTCGCCAACGGCGATCAGATCAACAAATGCGTGCCCGGTGGCGAGGCCACCATGCGCAAGATTGCCGATCTGATGGGGGTCGAGCCCCAGCCGCTGGGGGGCAGTGACGAGGCCGCCGTGCCGGTCAAGAAGGTCGCCTTTATCCACGAAGATCAGTGCATCGGCTGCACCAAGTGCATTCAGGCCTGCCCGGTGGATGCCATCGTCGGCGCCACCAAGGCGATGCATACCGTGATTGCCAACGAGTGCACCGGTTGCGATCTCTGTGTCGATCCCTGCCCGACCGACTGCATCGAGATGATCCCGGTGCCCACCACGGTCGATAACTGGAAGTGGGATCTCAATAACGTGCATGTTCCGGGCAAGATTCCGGTCAAGATAGTGGAATAAACAGCGGAGCAACCATGCATTCCTTACTCGAACGTATCAAAGCCGGCACGCTCTGGGACTTTCACGGTGGCATTCACCCCGCCGACAACAAGCTGCAATCAAGCCAGAGTCCGGTGGTAGACGCCGGTCTGCCGCCGCGCCTCATCATTCCGCTGCGCCAGCACGCAGGCCCCGCCGGCGATCTGCTGGTGCAGGTGGGCGACAAGGTCAAAAAAGGGCAGCCGCTGACCCGTTACGCCAAAGGGCGCACGGTGCCGGTGCATGCCTCCACCTCGGGCACCATCACCGAGATTGGCAACCACACGGTTGCCCACCCCTCCGGGCTCGGCGATCTCTGCGTCATTCTCACCCCCGATGGCGAGGATGAGTGGGGCGAGCGCAACGGCAAAGCCGATTACTGGAATCTGGAGCGGGGCGAGCTGCTCGAGCGCATCCAGCAGGCGGGGGTGGCGGGCCTTGGCGGCGCCGTGTTCCCGACCCACAGCAAGCTCGATGGCCGCGGCCAGCTCACCGAGATCCTGATCGTCAACGGGCTGGAGTGCGAACCCTATATCACCACCGATGATCGGCTGATGCAGCAGTACTCAGGCGAGATCATGGATGGCATCCGGGTGCTCAAGCACCTGCTCAAACCGAAACTCACCCTGATCGGGGTGGAAGACAACAAGCCCGAGGCGATCGAGCAGCTGACCCGCCACGCCACCGATGAAGATGTGCTGGTCAAGACGGTGCCGACCAAGTACCCCTCGGGCGGTGCCAAGCAGACCATCGAGCTGCTCACCGGCCGTCAGGTGCCCAAGGGGGGCCGCGCGGTCGATATCGGCATCATGGTGCTCAACGTCGCCACTGTGTTTGCCATCAAGCGCGCCATTATCGACGGCGAGCCGCTGATCGAGCGGATCGTCACCCTCACCGGCGACAGCTTCAAGAAGCCCGGCAACGCCTGGGTGCGCCTCGGTACGCCGGTGCGCTGGCTGTTGCAGCGTTTCGAGCTGCAACCGGAAGCGGAGCAGCGGGTGATCATGGGTGGCCCCATGATGGGCTTTACCCTGCCCCACGCCATGGTGCCGGTGGTCAAGGCCACCAACTGCCTGCTGGCGCCGACGCAGGCCGAACTGCCCGCCCCCGGCCCGGAGCAGCCCTGCATCCGTTGCAGTGCCTGCGCCGATGCCTGTCCGGCCACCCTGCTGCCGCAAGAGCTCTACTGGTACAGCCGGGCCAAGGAGTATGACAAGGCCGAGAAGCTCAACCTGATGGACTGCATCGAGTGCGGCGCCTGCGCCTGGGTCTGCCCGAGCGAGATCCCGCTGGTGCAGTACTACAAGATCGCCAAGGATGACATTCGCGAAGCCCGTGCCGAGGCCGAGAAAGCCGAACGCGCCAAGCAGCGTTTCGAGGCCAAGCAGGCCCGCTTCGAGCGGGAGAAAGCGGCCCGCGAAGCGCGCCACGCCGAAGCCGCCGCCCAGCGCCGTCAGACCATGACGGCCGCAGGCGGCGAAGATCCGGTGGCAGCGGCTCTCGCCCGCATCAAGGCCAAGCAGGATGCCCCCATCACCGCCATTGCCGCCACCGCCGAGGGCGTGCCCGACAACAGCGCGGTGATTGCGGCCCGCGAAGCCCGCAAGCGGGAAGCGGAGGCGCGCCGCGCCGCCAAGCTGGCGGAGAGCGCAAACAGCGACACTGCCGCCGCTGCGCCGCAATCTGCCGAGGCGGTTGACCCCGCCAGCGATCCCAAGAAAGCGGCCATCGCCGCCGCACTGGCGCGCGCCAAGGCCAAGAAAGCCGCTCAGGCTGGCGAGAGCGCCGGGCCTGTGACTGCCGAAGCCGTTGCTGCGCCTGCGGTAGATGCTGATCAGCAAAAGACAGAGGTTGATCCGAAAAAAGCGGCGATTGCCGCCGCCATTGCCCGTGCCAAAGCCAAAAAGGCCGAAGCCAGTGGCGAGCCGGTAAGCGCAGATCACAGCGCGGCAGCCGACGCAGGCACGCAAGGCGATGCGCCCGCCGATCCCAAGAAGGCGGCAATCGCGGCCGCCATCGCTCGTGCCAAGGCCAAAAAGGCAGCCCAGCAGGGTGACGGCGCTGAGGGCGACCTGACTGCAAATGCTGGCACCAGCGAATCCGCTGCAACCCAAAGCGATGCGCCATCTGCTGTCAGCGAAGCGGTTGATCCCAAGAAGGCGGCGATTGCCGCAGCTATCGCTCGTGCCAAGGCCAAAAAGCTGGCGCAGCAAGGTGAAAGTGCCGGTGCTGAAGATGCGGAGAGTAAGCCAGCTGCCAGCGCGCAGACCCGCGACGTGACGGTAGCCAAGAGCGAAGTAACCACCAGCCAAAGCGATGCGGCTGCAAGCGAAGCGGTCGATCCCAAGAAAGCCGCTATCGCCGCAGCCATTGCCCGTGCCAAGGCCAAAAAGCTGGCGCAACAGAGCGCAAGTACCAGTGCTGAGGTAGAGAGTGCCGCTACTCAGGTAGAGAGTGCCGGAACTGAGGGTGAGCGCGTATCGGCTGAGCCGATGCAAACCGATGCTGCCAGCAGTGAGCAACCACTTGCCGTCACTGCCACGCCTGAAGCGAGCGCCCCTGCGGCTGATGCCCCTGTTGATCCGAAAAAAGCGGCCATTGCGGCTGCCGTGGCCCGCGCCAAGGCGAAGAAGCTGGCGGCCGAGGCAGCCAGAGCCGCAGAGACCGCCGCTGAAGATGTCCCGTCAGCCGACCGAACAACCACAAGGTAATCGACAGACTCATGTTCAATATTGCGACTGCGCCGTTTGCCCATAACCGCAAACAGACCCGAACCCTGATGTTGCTGGTGATCCTGGCCTGCGTGCCGGGCTTGCTGGCCCAGACCTGGTTCTTCGGCTGGGGCACCTTTATCCAGATCCTGCTGGCGCTGGTGACTGCGCTGGCGTGCGAGGCGCTGGTGCTCAAGCTCCGTGGCCGCGCCATCAAGCCTGCCCTGATGGATGGCAGTGCGGCGCTCACCGCCGTGCTGATCGGTCTCTCCCTGCCGCCGCTGCTGCCGTGGTGGATGATGGTAGTGGGCACGGCCTTTGCCATCATCGTCGCCAAACACCTTTATGGCGGGCTGGGCCAGAACCTGTTCAACCCGGCCATGGTCGCCTATGTGCTGCTGCTGGTCTCCTTCCCGGTGCAGATGACCAGCTGGCTGCCGCCAGAGAGTGTGCGCGCCTACAGCCTCGGCTTTGGCGATGCGGCGTCGGTGATCTTCACCGGCTTTAGCCTCGACGGCTACAGCATGGCTCAGCTCAAGCAAGGGGTGGATGGGCTGACCATGGCAACCCCGCTCGATACCCTTAAAACCGGCCTGACTCAGGGGCTCACCACCGGCGAGATCCTGAGCGGCCCGCTGTTTGAGGGTTGGGGCGGCATCGGCTGGAGCTGGGTCAACCTCGGCTATCTGCTGGGCGGCCTCTTCCTGCTGCAACAGAAGGTGATCAACTGGCGCATTCCCACCGCCATTCTGGGTGCCCTGCTGCTGGCCTCCACCATCGGCTATCTGGTGAGCCCGGATGCGACTGCCACGCCCATGTTCCATCTATTCAGCGGCGCGACTATGCTGGGAGCCTTCTTTATCGCCACCGATCCGGTCAGCGCCTGCACAACGCCACGCGGCCGACTGGTCTATGGCGTGCTGATCGGGGTACTGGTCTACATCATTCGCCGCTTTGGCGGCTATCCGGATGCGTTCGCCTTCGCCGTGCTGCTGGCCAACCTCTGCGTTCCGTTTATTGACAGCCTGACTCGCCCGAAAGTATATGGAGCTCGTCGCCAATGATGTTTCTGCCCTTTTCCCCCATCACAGCTGACGGAGCCCGGACATGTTAAAGAGCATGCGCAAGAACGGCCTTATTCTGGCGATGTTCGCGCTCGGCTGTACCGCGCTGGTGGTACTGACCAACGAGCTGACCAAGGATAAAATCGCCCACCAGCAACAGCTGGAGAAACAGCAAACTCTCTCGGTATTGCTGCCGGAGGGGAGCTATGACAACGATCTGGTGGCCAGCTGCAAGCAGGTGACCAGCAGGAAGTATCTGGGCAGCGATCAGCCGCAGGCGCTCTATACCGCCAGCAAGAATGGTGTGGTGACCGGCTATGCGCTGGAGGCCATCGCACCGGATGGCTACAGCGGGGCGATCCGCATCGTGGCGGGTTTTGATGCCAAGGGCACCATCACCGCAGTGCGCGTGCTCGCTCACAACGAGACCCCGGGCCTCGGTGACAAGATCGAGCTGAAGAAATCGGACTGGATCAACCGCTTTGCCGGAAAATTCCTGACCCATGACAACGAGCCCCAGTGGGCGGTGAAGAAGGATGGCGGCGAGTTTGATGCCTTTACCGGCGCCACCATTACCCCGCGCGCCGTGGTCAAGGCGGTGAAGAACCTGCTGAAACTGCAGCAGGAGCAACCCGAACTGCTCAGCAACGCCCCGGCTTGTCCGGCGGCGAACTAACGGAGTCGAGCCGTCATGAACCAGATGGAACAGATTGAAACGGGCGCAGCCCCGATTGCCGAGCTGGAAAGCCGCAAGGGCGAGCTCAAGGAGCTGATGAGTCAGGGGCTGTGGAAGAACAACCCCTCGCTGGTGCAGGTGCTGGGGCTCTGCCCGACCCTCGCCGTCTCCTCCACCTTTACCAATGCGCTGGGACTGGGCCTTGCCACCATGGCGGTGCTGGTCTGCTCCAACCTTGCTGTCTCGCTGGTGCGCAACTGGGTGCCGAAAGATATTCGCATCCCGGTCTATGTGATGATCATCGCCTCGCTGGTGACCAGCGTGCAGCTGCTGATGAACGCCTACACCTATGGCCTCTATCAGGCGCTCGGCATCTTTATCGCCCTGATCGTCACCAACTGCATCATCATCGGCCGCGCCGAGGCGTATGCCTCCAAGAACCCGCCGCTGCTGGCGGCCCTCGACGGCCTGATGATGGGCCTTGGCTTTACTCTGGTGCTGCTGGTACTGGGCGGTATGCGCGAGATCATCGGTATGGGCACCCTGTTTGATGGCGCCGAACTGCTGCTGGGCGAGTGGGCCAAGTCCCTGCGCATCGAGCTGTTCCACGCCGATGCCAGCCTGCTGCTGGCGATTTTGCCGCCGGGCGGCTTTATCGGGCTGGGGCAGCTGATCGCCGCCAAGAACGCCATCAATGACTGGCGGGATCGCAAACAGGCGACCACCGTGGCCCACTGCAACGTTGCCCCGGCCCGCGTCCGGGCGACCGAGCTATGATCGGACGCAAGGCATGAACAACCAGAAACGCAGAGAGATCCTGGAGCGGCTGCGGGAAAACAACCCTCACCCCACCACCGAGCTCAATTTCAGCACGCCGTTCGAGCTGTTGATCGCCGTGCTGCTCTCGGCGCAGGCGACCGATGTCAGCGTCAACAAGGCGACCGACAAGCTCTATCCGGTGGCCAACACCCCGCAAGCGATGCTGAGCCTCGGGGTGGACGGGCTCAAGGAGTACATCAAGACCATCGGCCTGTTCAACACCAAGGCCGAGAACGTCATCAAGACCTGCGCCATCCTGCTGGAGCGCCATGGCGGCGAGGTGCCGGAAAACCGCGAAGCGCTGGAAGCCCTGCCCGGCGTCGGCCGCAAGACCGCCAACGTGGTGCTCAACACCGCCTTTGGCTGGCCCACCATCGCCGTCGATACCCATATCTTCCGGGTATCGAACCGCACTGGCTTTGCAGTAGGCAAGAACGTGGATCAGGTGGAGGAGAAGCTGCTCAAGGTGGTGCCCGCCGAGTTCAAGCTGGATGTCCACCACTGGCTGATCCTGCACGGGCGTTACACCTGTCTCGCTCGCAAGCCCCGTTGCGGTTCCTGTATCATCGAGGACTTGTGCGAGTATAAAGAGAAGGTCTATCCCGAAAGCTGATAGCCTCGCAAGCGAGATTGAAAGCAGTACACATCACCAACCCGGAGAACTGAGCAATGAGAATTCTGCATACCATGTTGCGTGTCGGCGATCTGCAACGCTCCATCGACTTCTACACCCGCGTCCTCGGCATGAAGCTGCTGCGCAAGAGCGAGAACAGCGAGTACAAGTACACCCTGGCCTTCGTCGGCTACGGTGACGAGAAAGATGAGGCGGTGATCGAGCTGACCTACAACTGGGGGGTGAGCGAGTACGAACTGGGCTCTGCCTACGGCCATATCGCGCTGGAAGCAGACGACATTTATGCCACCTGCGACGCCCTGCGCGCCGCCGGCGCCAAGATCACCCGCGAGCCGGGCCCGGTCAAGGGCGGCACCACCGTCATCGCCTTCGTCGAAGATCCGGACGGTTACAAGATTGAACTGATCGCCAAGAAAGATGCCGGTACTGGCCTGGGTGACAGCTTCTAAGCGACCCGACTGCTGCCGGATGGCAGGATCAAAAAAGAGCGCAGATGCGCTAATGCCAGTCAGTTAAGCCTGACTGGCATTGTTTTTATTGGCTTTTTTCACACTATACCTCTGGGGCCTTGGCTTC
>NZ_JAPCJA010000046.1:0-41357 GCF_027707745.1 Aeromonas sp. QDB23 | reverse complement strand
TGGTGACGCACCCACGGCAGGTGCCCCGATACAGCTGATGCTCTGTCACCACATAGCTGACCTCGGGCAGGTCAAACACCTGATGAACCCGGTAGGGCTTGTCATGGGACACCACCTGCTCACCACAGCAGGCGCACTGCCGGGCAGGATAGTGTGGTATTGCCGTCAGTCGGTCGTCCTCAGGATGACGTTCACGCCGCTGCCCCTTGTGGCCAGGCTGGGCACCACGAGCCTTGCCGGAAGCGGGGCGCTTGCGCGCAGGCGGGGTCCCCGAGCCATCAGTGGAGGGGGGCTTGGAGGAGTTATTGCTGTTTTGGTTGAGGCGGTCTTCAAGCTCGGCGATGCGCGCCATCAGCTTGTAAATCAGCTCGTTGGCTTGCTCGAGGGTCAGCGGCAGGCCGGGTGGTGGCGTAATGGGTTTGCTCATGACGTGATGGTGCCAAGCTGGCGGGATCAGGCAAGGGGCAACAGTGGATCAAGGGATGATCGTCTCACTTTTTCCTGTCAATGCCATCTGGGTGAACAGTTACAAAGAGACGTTGGAGGTGCTGGATTTGACCGGCAACCAGCTAAGCGCGCTCCCTGACGAGCTGGCCGGGTTTGGCAAACTGCGCATCATCTTCTGCTCCGAGAACCGCTTTACCGAGCTGCCCGAGGTGTTGGGGCGCTGCCCGGCGCTCACCATGGTGGGCTTTAAGGCCAACCGGATTGCCACCGTCTCGGCCAAGGCGCTGCCCGCCGGTTTGCGCTGGCTGATCCTGACCGACAATGCGGTGCAGCAGTTGCCGGATGAGCTGGGCCAGTGCGACGCCCTGCAAAAGTTGATGCTGGCGGGCAACCGCCTGCGCGAGTTGCCGGCAAGTCTTGCCAACTGCCGCAATCTGGAGCTGCTGCGCATCGCCGCCAACCGTATCGAACGCTTCCCCGAGTGGCTGCTCTCGCTGCCGCGCCTTTCATGGCTCGCCTACTCCGGCAACCCCTTTAGCGAAGGGACGGAGGCGCGGGCCATCGATGATGCCCATGTCGCTCCCCTTGCCTGGGAGACGCTGGCGCTCGGCGAACTGCTGGGGCAGGGAGCATCTGGCGTTATCCATCGCGCCACCCTTGTGGGTAATCCTGCTGATGCAGTGACTCAAGCGAGCGACAGAGCTGATGCCAGTCAGGTGGCGGTCAAGCTGTTCAAGGGGGCGGTGACCAGCGACGGGCTGCCCCGCTGCGAGATGGCGGCATCGCTGGCGGCGGGCAGCCATCCCAACCTTATCAAGGTGGTGGGCAAGGTGGCGGATCACCCCTCCGGCATTCCGGCGCTGGTGATGGAGCTGATCGATCCGGCCTTTGCCAATCTGGCCGGGCCGCCGAGCCTGGCCTCCTGCACCCGCGATATCTATCCAGAGGGGCTGCGCCTGAGTGTGCCGGATGCGCTGGCAATGGCCCACGGCATTGCCTCGGTGGCGGGCCATCTGCACCGCGCGGGCATCATGCATGGGGATCTTTACGGCCACAATATTCTGTTTGCCCGCGGGCCTGATACCCCGGCTCGCGCCCTGCTGGGGGATTTCGGTGCCGCCTCTTTGTATGAGCGCAGCAACCGCGAGCGGGCCGTGGGCCTTGAGCGACTGGAAGTGCGTGCCTTTGGCTGCCTGCTGGAAGAGCTGTTGGCCCATTGCGATACGCAAGGCTCACCGCTCGATGGGTTGCATCAGCTCAAAGCGGCCTGCCTCTCGGAACTCCCCGCCGATCGTCCCGATTTTGCTTATATCGAGCGCCAGCTGGCGGCCGCTCGTGCCACGCTGTCGTGATCTAATTGACGTTGGCAGGCGCTGTTTGGCCTGCCAACGTCATTCCCTTCTCTCATTAATGGCTATCAATGCATGACTCGTTCGCATGGATTGGCGCGCCTCTGCCCGTCATCAACACACCCGATAGTGCCCATTGCGACTGCGAGGTGTGCGGCAAGGGGACGTCCCGTCATTCACCTGATAACAGGCAGAGGCTACGTGGCAAAAAGGGGAGGGCAGAGGGTTGCGCGGTGCCGGTTAAGTTGTGATATTGATGCATCTTTAGTACAGAAGGGTAATAACGATGGAAGCTGCGTTTTGGCATCAGCGTTGGGAAGAGAACCGGATTGGCTTTCATCAGGCGGACTTCAACCACTGGCTGCAATCCTGGTGGTCGGCCCAGCAAGCGGACGAGCCGGTGCTGGTTCCCCTGTGCGGCAAGTCCCGCGACATGCTCTGGCTCAGCGGTCAGGGCCATCCAATCGACGGTTTCGAGCTATCGAGCCTTGCCGTCAGCCAGTTCTTCAGTGAAAACCAGCTCGCCGCGACCGTCAGCGAAGTGGGCCCTTATCAGTGCCATCAAGTGGATAGCCTGCGCATTTTTCAGGGGGATTTTTTCGCCGCACCCAGTCTGGGTCGCCGTTACCGGCTGGTCTATGACCGCGCGGCGCTGATCGCCCTGCCGACCGCGATGCGCCGCCAGTATGCGGCCCTTATCAGTTCGCTGGTCGAGACTGGTGGCCAGATCCTGCTGGTGACCCTCGAATATCAGCCTGAGCAGCAGAGTCAGCCCCCCTTCTCGGTGGGGGAGATGGAGGTGCGAGCCCTGTTCGAGCGCGATTTTCGCATCGAGGTGTTGGGGCGCGCCGCCGAGGTGGATCACCCGCGGGTGTTGTCGGGTCAGCTCTCCTACTTCGATGAGGTTGCCTACCGGCTGGTTCGCCGTGGCTAACGGGCAGCTAACGGGTGGGCAAAGGGTGATTTGCGCCGACAAATCATCGGGCCGCGCGCTCTTCGCTACCTCCTTTGACATAGATCAACGTGACTGTCGGGGGGAGTGCCTAATATGAGGCTGTTTCTCAATCACTGTTGGCATTGCAAAGCGAGTATCGGGTCCGTCCCGCTTGCTGATCAGCAACTCAGTGTCTGATTTTCACGCTCATGTTCACTTTTGGCGGCTTTGGTCGCAATTGTTATGGTTTTTCCAGCCGACCCTGATGGGTCGGCTTTTTATTGCCTGCGATTTGCCGTGGGAAGGAAAAACGGGGAATAGCGAGGCCTGATCAGGCCTCGAAGGTGGCGGCATTGAGCCGAAATGCCCGTGGATCATCGATAAACTGGCCGGTGATCCGCTCGTCATGTTCGTGCCCCAGGCCATAGCTACAGAGGATCAGTCGATCTGAGGTGCGCGAGCGCAGCTGGGTGATAAAGCGCACCAGATCGGCACGACTCAATTTGCCCACCTCATCGCAGACCCGTTCCCGTTGATCGAACCCCAGATCCTTGTTGCCGATGCTGACCCACAGCCGCTGGCCGCGACTGCGCAGGTTGGCATCCCGCTCGCTCAGCTGGGCTTGCAGCCCCGCCTTGCTCTCCTGCCACTGCTGCTCGGTAAATTCGAGCATGGCGAGCGGGAAGAGGTCGATAAACTCCTCCACCGCATCGAGCAGGATCTGCGGCCCCGCCACCGGTGACTGGATATAGAAGATCAGGCCCGGGTGGCGATTGAGGGGCAGGTTGCCGGCGCCCACCACATACCCCAGTTGCTGGCGGGTGCGCAGCTCATGGAAGAAGGTGGAGGACATGATGTGGTTCGCCAGGGTAAAGCAGGCGAGATCCCGCGCCCGGGTGGTGCGGGACTGGTAGTAGACCAGCAGTGCCGAGTCTTCGTGATCGCAACCCTGCTCGCGAATAAGGGTGCCCCTGTCCTGAATGGAGATGAGCGGGCGGCGGGTCTCGCCGCTCGGCTTGCTGCTGGTACCATTGATATCGCTCAGGTGGCGCTCCATCAGGGCGGCCAGCTCCAGCGCTTCGGCGGCAGTCCAGTCGCCATGCACCAGCGCCTCGACATGCACCTCGCCAAACAGTTGGGCCACGAAGGCGGGCATCTCGGATAGCTCGACGGTGCGCAGGTGGCGCAGCAGCTGCTCGAACGGCGGGTTGTTTGGTTGCAACAGGCTGGTGAGCTGGTTGAACAGCTGGGAGATGGGGCGCGCCTTGGACTGGTTGTCCCAGTTGCGAATGAGCTGCTCCTTGATCTCGCTAAAGCGGCCCGGATCCGGATATCCCAGTGTGCGGTTGCCGAGGATCATGTCGAGCAAGAGCGGCTGCTTGTCGGCAAAACCGCTCAGGTTGATGGTAAAGCCCCCCTGATGGGCATAAATCTGGTAGCCCAGCCCCGCCAGCTCCGCCGGATAGGTGAGGGCGTTGAGGTGATCGGCCAAGAGCTCCACGGCGAGGCGCGCCATGGCGATATTGCGCGGATTTTTGACCGCATGTTCGCTGTCGATGGAGATATAGAGATTGCCCTTGGGCACGTTGAACAGGTGCTCATGGAGGTGCCAGAGGCGAAAACCCGGGCGATCGATAAGGCATGCAGGCATGTCGGCAGCAAGCTCGGGCGTGCGCGGATCGAGCCGGTTACTGATAAAGGGGTTGGGCTTGGGCAGCGCCAGCGCCGGATCCGGTTCGCTCTGCTGCCAGCGAATTTTCTCGGCTTCAGTAATGGTCGCCACGCTGTAGGGGGTCTGATACCAGCGGGCCAGCCGCTCGGTCGCCACTTCCGGCGCGGTGATGGTGATGCGCAGATTGTGCGGGGTGAGCTTGGCGAGGAAGCGGCGGATCAGCACCTCGTCATATTCGCGCATCATGTAGTCGCCGTAGAGCAGATCCTCAGGCTTGTAGCTAAAGAGATTGAGCACCAGCCCCGACACCGTATCGAGGGGGCGGCCGCGCTCCTGAAAGCGAAACGCCGATTCGAGCACGGTCCGTTTTTCGTCATAGCGCCAGCTCTGCAGCCCTTCGCGGCCAATCAGTTTCAGATAGCCAAACAGGGCGGCGAGGATGTCGTCCACATGTTCAAGGCCCAGGGGAGTGAGGCCGAAGTTGACGCCAAAATCCTTGAAGTTGGCGCCGCTGATGCCACCGCCCGCCGAGAGCTGGTTGACCCAGCCTTTCGCCTTGAGCAGGGAGAGCAGGCTGCCATCCCCCTCGTAACCAATCAGATGGCTCAGGAAGGTGAGGGGCTTTTTGTCGTAAAACTCGTCCACATTGGGCAAGGGGAAGCTGAGCGACAGCTTGCGAGTCTCCTTGACCGGATTGATGTGGATGCGCACGCCGAGATCATCGAGCCGATAGAGCGGCATGGTGAGGGTCGGGGTTCCCAAATTGCGATTCAAAATGGGAGCAAAATAGCGACAGCACCACTGCAACTGGGTATCGATGGATTCCGGCGAGATCATCACCAGCGCCATGCGATCCGCGCTGTAGTGGCTTTCGTAAAACCGGATAAGGTCGGAGCGCAGATCCCGCCCCGGCAGATCGGCCAGGGTATCGAGGTTGCCTACCGAGAATTTGGAGAAGGGGTGCGCCGGGTTGACCGTCTCTTTATGCACCTGATAACTGCGGCGCATGTCGTCTTGCAGCTTGAGGCGATACTCGGAGTCGACTGCGTTGCGCTCCTTGTCCACCCACTCCGGATCAAACGTGGGGCAGATAAAGAACTGGGCGAAGCGATCCAGCCCCGCTTCGAAGAAGCCGTTGTCGATCTCGAAGAAGAAGTTGGTGAATTCCGTACCGGTCCAGGCATTGTTGCTGCCGCCATGACGGCTCATAAATTGCTGGTATTCACCTGGCTTGGGGTAAGTGGCGGTGCCGAGAAACAGCATGTGTTCCAGAAAATGGGCCATCCCCTGGCGGTCGGCAGGATCGTCAAAATGGCCGGTATTGACCGCCAGAGAAGCGGCGGATTTGTCGGTTTCGGGATCACAAATCAACAAGACCCTGAGCCGGTTGGCCAGCTCCAGAAAATGGTATTGCCGATGGTCATTGGGACTGGCATATGGGCTCATTGGCGTGTGACTCACGTTGGATTTATTTGAATTTAAACATGATTATCGACCCCGCTATCCCGTCAGGCAAACCCTTTTCTGAGAGGTAGCGCAATTGTTTCCACACCCGTAGCGGGGTAAGATCCCCCGGCTATCAAAACAGGCCCGTTGGGCGAGGTTGTAATGAAGATCTATATCATGCGTCATGGCCAGGCTGGCATGAATGCGAAAACAGATGAACAGCGTCCATTGACCGAGCAGGGTATTGAAGAGTCTATCCAGATGGCCCGCTGGCTGGCGCCTCAGCTGATTGGCCCGCTGGATCGGGTGATCCACAGCAACTATCTGCGGGCACGCCAGACCTGGCAAGCCATATGCAGTGAATTACCTGACGCAGCAGCCGTTGAAGAGAGTGGCGACATTACCCCTTATGGTGATCCCGCTTTCGTGGCCAGCTACCTCACCACTCTGGCTGAGCAACATGACCAGATCCTGATGGTCAGCCATCTGCCGCTGGTGGGTTATCTGGTGCAAAGCCTCTGCCCGGCCGCAGGAGCACCCATGTTCGCCACCTCAGGCATCGCCTGTATCGAGTGGCACCATGGCAAAGGAGCCTTGCTCTGGCTCGAAGGGCCGCATACAATAGGCTAAAAGTTAATAAAAAGTTATAGATTGAATTTTTTGGGAAGAGATGGGCGAGTTTTCCGGATTTTTATAAATATTTTACGGAATTAATTCGCAGAAGCTGCTGTCATACGGATACAACTGCAAGAGGTTGCAAACGATGAGAGTGTTCAAGAAGTACCTGCCACTGATGGTGGCAAAGCATGTCAAAACCTTCTTTAAAGGTCGGATTTACATCCATGGTCGGGGGCGGTTTGATTTCCAATCCGGTTTGTTGCTGATGCCGAATCCGGCGGATATTCCCCACCGCCAGACAGTCACCGAGGTCAACGAGCTGATCTCCAGACTGCACATGGATGCCGCGTGATGCGCTTCTGAACGTGTTTCTGCACTGATATGCCCGCACTTTTGCGGGCATATTTGTTTCTGGCCACGGGCTTTCGCGCGATGCACGGCCAGCTCCGCACCTTTGTTTATCTCCCGTCGCCCCCTATACTGGCTCGCTGTTGTCTCTTCGGTCTGGATCGTCTCATGCCCCTTGCCTTTCTGTTTCCCTTCTCCTGCATTGCCATCTGGGCTGGCAATGGCATCGTCAGCAAACTGGCGGTCGGCGTGTTGTCCCCCGCGGCCTTGGCCTGGTCACGTTGGGTGGTGGCAGCGTTGGTATTAAGCCCGTTTCTGGTCCGTCGGGTATGGCGTGTACGCGCTCGTCTTCGTGCTGGTCTTTGGCAGATCGCCATGCTGGCGCTGCTGGGCATGGTGCTCAACCAGACTTTTGGTTACTACGCGGCGCAAACCATGGGGGCCACCGAGATGGGGTTGATGATGGGGCTGACGCCACTGTTGACGGTGTTGCTCAGCATCTGGCTGCTGCGCGAGCGGCCCACCTGGGGTGCCGTGCTGGGGGCGCTGCTCTCCATCTTTGGCTTGTCTATCTTGCTGGGGCAGGGGGATCCGACCCGGCTGTTTACCCAGGGTATTCATATCGGCTCGGTCTACATGCTGCTCTCGGCGGGCACTTATGCCCTCTACAGCGTGCTGCTCAAGAAGTGGGATCTGGGGCTCGACAACTGGTCGCTGCTCTACGGTCAGGTGCTCTGCAGCGTGGTGATCCTGACCCCCTTTTTTCTGCTGGTGGATGGTCAGCTGCCCGAGGGGCGGGCGCTCTGGCTGATCTTTTATGCGGGGATCCCCGCGTCGGCACTCTGTCCCTGGCTCTGGATGCAGGGGATCACCCTGCTCGGCGCCAACCGTACCGCCATCTTTATGAACCTGTTGCCGGTGATGACGGCTGGCCTTGCCATCACCCTGCTGGGCGAGCGGCTGACCAGCTATCACCTGATCGGGGGCGGTCTGACTCTGCTGGGTGTCTTGCTGGCACAGCTGCTGGTGCGTCCGGTGGTGGTAGGTCGCCGCCGGGTGACGATGGCGCCCTGTCCCGAAGAGTAAGCTTGCGCGAACGCGTAAGTTGGCCCAATGGCCCGCTGGTCGCCAATGAAAAAGCGCCTGCAGCAATGCAGGCGCTTTTTCATGTTGTTTGTTTTTTCAGGGATTTTACTGAGTAATGATGGCAATGGCTTTGTCGTTGCAGCCATGTCCAACAATGGGCCAAATTTTAACTTAGTGATTGAGATAGATATCCTGCTCTGCATAGGCCAGCAGCGGCGTGCTGGGGTTAGCGCGTTTCGCGCCAAAGAAGCGGGTCAGTACACCGGATTGTTGCCCCAGACGCTGCAGCTTGACGTGATCCAGCTCGATCTGCTCGGGTAGCCAGGTAAACACAGCGGCGCAGTGACCATTGCCCAGGCTGCGTTCCAGGGTTTGCTGCCAGTTCTTGATTTTGGGGCTGTGCACTACCAGCACTCTGTTGGGATCGATGCCTCGCTCTTCCAGGTGGCTTGCTGTGGGGCGTCCCGGCGGGGCGATCAACAAGATCCAGCCGGTATGAGAGTCACCTAACTTGCTCAGCTCGCTGAGAAACTGATCCTCAGCCTGGATAGTCACACCATAATGAGCCGACTCTGCCTTGCAGGCGGTTCTGGTTGGCCAGGGGTTGCTCATGGCACGATTCATCGCAAAGGGCAGTGAGTGCAGGGGCTGGTTCATATACGGTTTCCTGTATGAATATCCAAGCTGTATGCGCATACAGTAGTTCTATCCTGAGGCAGTGACAAGGTGTTTTTGCTGAAAAATGTGATGGTGTTGGCATGAGCCATTAATAACATCATGTTTTTAAACGTTATTTAATATAAAACTGGCTGGGTGTTTTTCGTACTATGGACAAACCTTGTGTAACCGCCCATGGTTATACAGGTCATTTAAAGGAGGTGCCGCCATGGATATCAGTACCTTGCAGCGTCTGGATGCCAACATCTTGTTGGGCGTCATCAATGAGAAGCTAAGGCTTGAGTGTGACGGGCTGGAGGAGTTGCTGGCCTATTACGATATGAGTGAAGAGCAGTTGGCAGGGCGTCTGGATCAGATTGGGTACCATTACGATCCATTGAGCAATCAGTTCAAGGCACATCGCTGAGGGTGCAATGATTGCTTCATATTTATACGGTAATTTTTCAGGCGCATTGAAACCGGTTTCAATGCGCCGTCTTGCTGCCTATTTTCAGGGATTTTCAAGGCTTGGCAATCTCTGAAAACCTATTCATGTCATATTATTTTTATTTATCCATTAACGTGCTGATAAAAAAGGGAATTTTTGTTTTTCTGTAATCAGTTAAAGGAAAGGGTTTTCAAGCTTTTCAGGCTGTTTTTATCGGTTAAAGTGTGACTTGCGTTAACTTTTAATTCTGCCGCTTTAGTTAGTATTCTCACGCCGGTACATATTTTGAGATAACAACAGCGCCGGTCCCGCAAGCGGGATAACAATTTTATTTGTAACGAAGGAATATGGTTTATGGCTACCAAGAAGAAGACAGACCAGGATCTCCAACTGGATAAAGATCAGCTCAAGGCGAGTATCGTGCGTCACCTGCGTTCTACCTTGGGAACAAGCGAACAGAAAGCCTCTCCCGAAGCGTGGTGGAAAGCCACTGCGGCGGCCGTCAATGAACAGGTGTACGAGCGCCTGACCCGCACTCAGCAGACTCACTTCAAGAAAGATACTCGTGCGATTCACTATCTCTCTGCTGAATTCCTGATGGGACGATTGACCTCCAACAACCTGCACAACCTTTCCCTCTACAAGACTTGCGAAGAGGCACTGGGCGAACTCGGTCTGGAACTGACCGATCTGTGCGAACAAGAGCCCGACATGGCACTCGGCAACGGCGGCCTGGGTCGTCTGGCTGCCTGCTTTATCGACTCGCTGGCCACCCTGAACTATCCGGCGGTTGGCTACGGTATCCATTACGAACACGGTCTGTTCCGTCAGGAGATCCAGGATGGCCGCCAGATCGAGCGCCCGGACTCCTGGCGTGAATATGGCAACCCCTGGGAGATCTGCCGTCCCGAGTCGGTGCAAGAAGTGCCGCTCTATGGTTACGTCGAGACCGTGTTTGGTGACAATGGCGGCCTGAAGAAGGTGTGGCACGCCGGTCGCAAGATCAAAGGGGTGCCTTGGGATATTCCGGTGGTCGGTTTTGGCGGTCACACCGTCAACATCCTGCGTCTGTGGGAATCCCGTGCCTCCGAGTTTTTCGATTGGGACGTGTTCAACGCCGGTGGTTACATCGACTCCCAGGCTGAAAAAGCCCAGGCCGAGACCATCTCCAAGGTGCTCTATCCGAACGATGAGACCGATGCAGGTAAAGAACTGCGCCTGATCCAGCAGTACTTCTTCTGTGCTTGCTCCATCAAGGACATCATGCGCCGCTACAAGCGGGTCCATGGTGCCGATTTCAGCAACTTTGCCGCGCAAATTGCCATTCAGCTCAACGATACTCACCCGACTGTCGCCATCCCCGAATTGATGCGGGTGCTGGTGGACGAGGAAGATCTGAACTGGGATGCCGCCTGGGCCATCTGCTATCACGTATTCTCCTACACCAACCACACCCTGCTGCCGGAAGCGCTGGAGAAGTGGTCGGTCAGTCTGTTCGAGAAGGTGTTGCCTCGCCATCTGGAAGTGATTTACGAGATCAACGCCCGTTTCCTGAGCGAGCTGGTCGAGCCCAAGTGGCCGGGTAACGACGCCATCAAGGCCAAGCTCTCCATCATCGAAGAGGGAGATGTGCGCAAGGTGCGCATGGGCAACCTGTGCGTGATCGGTTCGTCCAAAGTGAATGGTGTGGCCGAAATCCACTCCAAGCTGGTGAAAGAAGATCTCTTCCCCGAGTATGCCGAGCTGTGGCCGGAAAAAATGTGCAACGTGACCAACGGGGTGACTCCGCGTCGCTGGCTGCTGGCCTGCAACCCCGAGTTGGCCGAGCTCTATAACGAAGTGGTGGGCAAGGAGTGGCCGTTGCAGCTCGACAAGCTGCGCGCCGTCACCAAGTTTGCCGACGACAAGGCGTTCCAGCAGCAGTTCATGACCATCAAGCGTCACAACAAAGAGAAGCTGGTCAAGGTCATCAAGGACGAAACCGGTATCGATGTCAGTGCCGAGGCGATCTTTGACGTTCAGATCAAGCGTCTGCACGAGTACAAGCGTCAGCAGCTGAACCTCATTCACATCATGGCGCTCTATCGTCGTCTGCTGGCCAATCCGGATTATGACATGCACCCGCGTGTGTTCATCTTCGGTTCCAAAGCGGCGCCCGGTTACAAGCTGGCCAAAGACATCATCTACGCCATCAACAAGCTGGCGGATCGGGTCAATAACGACGCCCGCATCCAGGGCAAGCTGAAAGTGGTGTTCATGCCGAACTACCGCGTGAGCCTGGCCGAGAAGCTGATCCCGGCGGCAGATGTCTCCGAGCAGATCTCCACTGCAGGTTACGAAGCATCAGGTACCGGCAACATGAAGATGGCGCTCAACGGTGCAATCACCATCGGTACGCTGGACGGCGCCAACATCGAGATCGCTGAAGAGGCGGGTGCCGAAAACTGTGCCATCTTCGGTCTGAACGTGGACGAGGTGAAGTCGCTGAAGGCGCGCGGTTACAACCCGTATGACTTCTACTATGCCAACTCCGAGCTCAAAGCCGTGCTGGACTGGTTTGATACTGACTACTTCACGCCGGGTCGTCCGGGTGAGCTGGCCTCTATCAAGCGCTCCTTGCTGGAAGGGGGAGACCCTTACCTGACCCTGGCGGACTTCCAGTCCTACTCGGATGCACACAAGCTGATCGATACCTGGTATCGGGATCCGGCGCTGTGGGCGAAGAAGGCTATCATCAACTCGGCCACCATGGGCAAGTTCAACTCCGACCGCTCCATTCAGGACTATGTGGATCGGATCTGGGCGCTGAAGCCCTGCAACATCGGCTAATAAGATGCAGAAATGAAAAAACCCCCGCAAACATGCGGGGGTTTTTGTTTATCGGGGGGAGGTGGATCAGAGGATATCGCCAACGAAGTAGGCCAGCAGGGCGAGCAACACGGTGAAGACCACGTTGAGGGCCATACCGGCTTTCATCATCTCCTTCTGGCGGATGTGGCCGCTGGCAAAGACGATGGCATTGGGTGGGGTGGCGACCGGCAGCATAAAGGCGCAGGAGGCACCGATCGCAATCAACACCGCCATCACGATGGGGGAGACACCCAGCGCCTCTGCCACACCGGCGAACAGCGGGATCAGCAGGGCTGCGGTGGCGGTGTTGGAGACCAGCTCGGTCAAAAACACCACGAATGCTGCCAGCATCAACAGGATCACGAAGATATTGGCGTGGGAGAGTACGGCCGACAGATGGCTGGCCAGGAAGGCGCTGGTACCGGTGGCCTTGAGAATGGCGCTCAGGGTCAAACCGCCGCCAAACAGCATCAACACGCCCCAGTCGGTGTTCTGGTTGACATCATCCCAACTGGCAACGCGGCTGACCACGATGGCCACGATGGCGCCCATGGCAATCAGAGTGTCGAGTTGCGGGATACCGCCAAAGGCGTTGGAGATAGGCTGCGAGCCGATCCACAGCACAACGGTGGTCAGGAAGATTGCCAGCGTCACTTTACGTTCGCGGGTCCAGTTGATGGTGACATCCTGGATCTCGACGCGGTGGTTGAGCTGTGGCCGGGTCACCAGATAGAGCAGGGCAATGCCGCAGGGCATCAGGATCAGCACCACCGGAATACCGAACTTCATCCAGTCGGTGAAACCGATCCCCATCTGGGCGGCCGCGATGGCGTTGGGTGGGCTGCCCACCAGGGTACCGATGCCGCCGATGCTGGCGCTATAGGCGATCCCCAGCAGTACGAACTCGAAGGTAGTGCGATCTTTTTTGCTATCGAGGCGAGCCAGCATACCGATCGCCAGTGGCAGCATCATGGCAGTAGTGGCGGTGTTGCTGATCCACATTGACATGGCGGCTGTGATGGTAAAGAGCAGGATGATGCCCCAACCCAGATGGCCATTGGCCAGGTGCATCACCTTGCCTGCCATCAGGGTATCCAGTCCCTGTTTAGAAAGGGCGGCCGCGAGGGCGAAACCGCCGAAAAAGAGGAACAGGATCGGGTTGGCGAAGTCGGTGAGGGATTTGCTCATGTCAAACACCCCGAGCACGGTGGCCAGCAGGGGCACCAGCAGGGCAGTGATGGTGACGTGCAGTGCTTCGGTCAGCCAGAGAATGGCGATAAAGACCAGAATGCCCAGCCCCTTGTTGACCATGGGATCAAACGGGAGCCAGGCGAGCATGGCACAAAGTAGCAGGACATCCAGGATGACGATCCCTGATTTGATGTCCAGCCAGCGAGATGGAGCAGAGGGTACAGCCGATGTGTGCATAATGTTCTCTCGGTTAATTTATGGTTGTTTTTGTGTTGCCGAGATTACATCCATTCACTTGTTTGAAACAGGCTCACATGTTGAAAATCAGCCTCGACTCACACAAGCATTGATAAAAATGAGGAAATGAACACATAAATAAAACATGTCTGAAATATAAATCAAACATCCATGAACTGCTCCAGCCACTGCTTGAACATGCTCTTGGGCAAGGAGCCATTTATCTGGTTCACCAGTTTGCCCTGTTTGAAGACCATCAAGGTGGGGATGCTGCGAATGGCGTAACGGGCGGCAATGGCGCTTTGCTGCTCGGTATCGACTTTGATAAAGCGCATTCTTGGTTCGAGCTCATGGGCAACATCATGAAATACCGGGGCAAACTGCTGGCAGGGGCCGCACCAGCTGGCCCAGAAATCGACCACGACCGGGATATCGGAGTTGATCAGGGTATCGAAGTTATCCGCCTTCCCGAGGCAAGGGGTCTGGCTGAACAGGGGGGCCTTGCAGTGCCCGCACTTGGCGGATGTATCGATATGGGTAATGGGCAGGCGGTTCCTGGTAAAGCAGTGGCTACAATAAGTAGTGACAAATGACATAATTGGTTCCTTCTCGATCTGCGCTGGCCGGAGATATGATGAGGGGCCAGAATGACGCAATAGCGAAACAACAGCGAAATATCAGAGCAATAACGGTAACACAGTGACCGGCGGGAGTGGATAATTCCCCCCAAGGTTCATTGCCCAACCGGATAATTCAGCGACCACCAGATGAGAGTCGAGACGGGATGAAAAAAGGATCACGGAAAAACCGTGCTGTGCCGGGGCTGATCGTTGCCCTGCTGCTTGCCTTTTCGGGCTACTGCTGGCAGTCGCTCAGTCAGCAGCAACAGGCCCACGACCTGAACGAAGCGGCCGAGGTGGTGCTGAACCGGATCAACGCCGATACCGTCTATCTGCTTGGGCGAGAGCAGGCCAATGACAGCAATGTCCAGCAGCGTCTGAACCAGTTATCCATCACCCTTGACGGTTTTGTGCGCAAGGTACGCAGTGATCCCGAGCTGGCGCAAGACGAGTTGTCTCAGGCGCTGCTTGAGGATATGGATACCTATCTGATGGCGCTGGCCAGCCTCCATGCCATGGAGATGGCCATCGAGTATATCAATGCGCCCCTGCAGGCCCAGATTAAAAAGGTGCGCGAGCTCAGCCCGTCAGACAGTGCGCTGCATCGCGATGTCGAGGAGCTGGCGCAGCTGAGCAACTATCTGCAGCGCAGTTGGGACAAACGTGAGCAGACTACGCTGGCCCAGTTGCAGCAACAGATGGTATCCCGTTACGGCCACC
Source organism: Aeromonas sp. QDB23 (assembly GCF_027707745.1). NCBI lineage: Bacteria > Pseudomonadati > Pseudomonadota > Gammaproteobacteria > Aeromonadales > Aeromonadaceae > Aeromonas > Aeromonas sp. QDB23. Next base: position 26,734 of record NZ_JAPCJA010000046.1, on the reverse strand, counting down.
TGCCGGAAATCGCTACCCTGATCCGCCTGAGCAAGGACATGAGCCAACAGGTGGTCGCCTATCACGCCTTGCGTTACCAGCTGATCGACATGCATGTGATCGAGAGTCTGGTGCGCTGGAAAATCGACAAGCTGGAGCGCGCCTCCTCGCTGATGAACCGCTTCTATTTGATGGCGCTGTGCGGGGCCTTGATCTGCTTCGCGCTGGTGGCCTTCACACTGTGGCGCCGCAATCAGAAGCTGAGTGAATTGTCGCGCCAGACCGGCTTGCTGGCCCAGGCCAAGAGCGATTTTCTGGCCAACATGAGCCACGAGATCCGCACCCCCATGAACGCCATCATCGGCTTTAGCTCGCTGGCGCTGCAGACCGAACTGGATCAGCAACAACGGGACTATCTGGGCAAGATCAAATCCTCATCCGATACCTTGTTGCTGCTGATCAACGACATCCTCGATTTGACCAAGGTGGAGTCCGGCAAGCTGACCCTGGAGGAGATCGACTTCGATCTCAGCGAGCAGCTCGATTCGCTGGCGGGGATGTTTGCCGATCTGGCGGAGCGCAAACATGTGGAGGTGATCATTCGCAAGTCGCCTGAGGTGCCGGTCTTCTTGCGCGGGGATCCCCTGCGGCTGGGGCAGGTGCTGGTCAATCTGGTGAACAACGCCATCAAGTTTACCGAGCGCGGTGAAGTTGAAGTTTCCATCGAGCTGGCCAATCCCCATCCAATGCGGATCCGCTTCAGTGTGCGCGATACCGGCATCGGCATTGCCGAAGAGAAGCAGAGTCAGCTGTTTCAGGCGTTTACCCAACTGGAGGCGGGTAATACCCGCAAATATGGCGGCTCGGGTCTGGGTCTCAATATCTCCCAACGGCTGGTCGAACTGATGGGGGGGAGGATCATTGTCCAGAGCAAGCCCGGTGTGGGTTCCCTGTTCCAGTTCGATATCCCGATGGCGCAGGCGGTCTACGGCGTGGCAGGTCGGAAGGTCTTCTTCGAAAACCAGCCGTTGGTGATGGTGATGGATGATAACGAGCTGGTGCTGGATCTGGCCCGGGACATCCTGACTCGCGCGGGCGTGCGGGTGCTGCCGGTCAACTCCCTGTCTCGTGCCCGTCAGCAGCTCCGTGAAGAGGGGCCAAATTTGCGGCTGGCGATCCTCGACTGGCGCATGGGTCAGGAGGATGGGCTCGATCTGGCGCTGGAGATGTATCAGCACAGCCAGTGGCGGCGGATCCCTATCCTGATGATCAGCGCCTGGGCCAGAGAGGGGTTGCACGCCCGGATGGACAGCATGGGGCTGACCCACTTTCTGCCCAAGCCGATGACCGAGAACGCGCTGTTGGCCAAGGTGGATGAGCTGCTCAACGGCAGCTCCTATGAACTCAACCTGCGCAAGGCCGAGGCGCAGGGGGATCAGCAACACTTCAAATCCCTGCTGCAGGGTACCCGAGTGCTGTTGGCCGAAGACAACCGGGTCAATCAGCAGCTGATCATCGAGTATCTGCGGCGGGTCGATGCGGTGGTGTGCGTGGTCAGTAATGGTCGGGAGGCGGTGGAGCGGGTCGCCGAGCAGCCTTTTGACGTGATCCTGATGGATTTGCAGATGCCGGTGCTGGACGGGCTCGATGCTACCCGCCAGATCCGCAAAATGGTCGACAAGCACGATGTGCCCATCATTGCCCTCACCGCCAGCGCCATGCCCGGCGACAAGGATCGCTGTCTGGGGGTGGGGATGAATGGCTATGTGACCAAGCCGGTGAGCAAGCTGGATCTCTACAACAACCTGCTGCAATGGGTGAAGCCGCAAGGGGTTGAGCAGGCGGGGATCATGGAGGTGAAACCGCCGGATATGATGGGGATCCTCGATCTGCAGGATGCCCTCAAGCGGCTGGAGCAGGACAAGGAGGCGCTGCAGATCCTGTTCAAGCTGTTCATGTCGGAGCACAAGGACGATCTGTGGGAGATCCGCTCAGCCCTGCGCCGCCAGCAACCCGAGGTGGCCAGCAAGCTGCTGCACACCCTCAAGGGGGTATCGGCCAATATCTCGGCGGCCCGCCTGCAGCTGGTGGCTGGTGAGCTGGAGTGGCGCCTGCGGCAAAACGAGGTGCTGAGCGAGACGGATCTGGAGCAGTTGCAGCAGGTCTTCAGCCAGACCCGGGAAGAGGTGTCACACTTCTTGCTGACCGGTGAGCAGCATGAAAACTCGTATAATCCCTATTCGTTAGGGGATGATCGCATGTCACAGTGAATTAAATAGTAATTATTCTCAACCATTCCTGTTCGGGATATGATGAGCTTTCGTTCGAATCGCCTCCAGCCGGAGGCGATTGTTTTCATTCTTCTATATTCTGCTTGATCTGTTTGATGGCTGCTCCTGGGAGCGGTCACGGGCAGACAGCGCTAAAGGTTGGTGGTGTGAGCGTATTTCTACGATTGAGCTGGTTTTTCAAGGAGCAGTGGCCCCGCTATCTGGCCGCCATCGCGCTGCTGCTGATGGTGGCCCTGTTGACCGTTATTCCGCCCAAAGTGGTGGGCTGGGTGGTGGATGGCATCGCCCAGGGCGGTCTCGACAATGGCACCCTGATGCGCTATCTGGCGGGGCTGTTCGGGCTCGGCGTGCTCATCTATCTGCTGCGCTACGTCTGGCGGGTGATGCTGTTTGGTGCCTCCTACCGGCTGGCGTATGTCCTGCGCAATCGGCTGTTCAGCCATTTCACCCGAATGAGCCCAGATTTTTATCAGCGTCACCGTACCGGCGATCTGATGGCCCATGCCACCAACGACATTCAGGCGGTGGAGATGACCGCTGGCGAAGGGGTGCTGACGCTGGTGGACTCCATCATGGTCGGGGTATTGGTGCTCTCCATCATGTGCAGCCAGTACTCCTGGCAATTGACGCTGGTTTCGCTGTTGCCGCTGCCGGTGATGGCCTATTTCATGAACCGCTTCGGCACCCAGATCTACACCCAGTTCAAGGCGGCGCAAGGGGCCTTCTCCAGGCTCAACAACAAGACCCAGGAGGCCCTTTCCGGTGTGCGGGTGCTGAAATCCTATGCGGTCGAATCGCTGGAAGATGAGGGCTTTGCCGAGCTGACCAGACAGGCAGGGGAGCGCAATATGGCGGTGGCCCGCATCGATGCCAAGTTCGATCCGGTCATCTATCTCTGCATCGGTTGCTCCTACTTCCTCGCGGTGGCGGGGGGCAGCGTGCTGGTGCTGCGCGATGAGCTGACCCTGGGTGAGCTTACCAGCTTCACCATGTACCTCGGTCAGCTGATCTGGCCGATGTTTGCCATCGCCTGGCTGTTCAACATCATCGAGCGGGGTAGCGCCGCCTACTCCCGTATCGAGAGCCTGCTTGGGGAGCGCAGCGATATCGAAGAGCCCGCCCAGCCAGCGGCGTTTACCTCTGCGTTTCCGCTGCAGATCAAAGGGGTGAGCTATCGACTTGAGCAGCGCACCCTGCTTGCGGATATCGACGTTACCCTAAAGCAAGGGGGGATGCTCGGGGTGGTGGGACGCACCGGGGCAGGCAAGAGCTCCCTGCTCAAGCTGTTGATGCGCCTCGCCAATCCAACGGAGGGTTCGATTGCCATGGGGGGCGTACCGATTGAGCAGCTGCCGCTCGGTACTCTGCGCAGCCAGTTCGCCTATGTGCCGCAGGAGCCATTCCTGTTTTCTACCACCATCGCCGCCAATATCGCCCTCGGCAAACCCGATGCGAGCCGCGAGGAGGTCGAGTGGGTGGCACGCATTGCCTGTGTCCACGATGATATCGTGCGTTTCCCCAAGGGGTATGAGACCGAGGTGGGGGAGAAGGGGGTGACCCTATCAGGCGGCCAGAAACAGCGGCTGGCCATTGCCCGTGCCCTGCTGCTGGAGGCGCCCATTCTGGTGCTCGATGATGCGCTCTCGGCGGTGGATGCCCACACCGAGCAGCAAATTCTGCACGCCCTCAAGACCCATCGTCGCACCCTGATCCTGGTCAGTCATCGCATGACCGCGGTGGAGCAGGCCGACGAGATCCTGGTGCTGGAGCAGGGGGCCGTCAGCGAGCGGGGTCATCACGGTGCCCTGATGGCGCACAATGGATGGTATGCAGATATGGTGCGTTACCAGCGTCTCGAAGAAGCCGTGGAGGAGAGCCTGTGAATCCGACCATTAAACGACTGCTCGCCTACTGCGCCCGCTATCCTCGCTGGCTGATTCAGGCGGGGATTTGCCTGCTGCTCGCCACCGGCGCCGAAGTGGCCGGACCGCTGCTGATCAAGCTTTTTATCGATGACTATCTGGCGCCACGCAATATCGTGCTGCCGAACATTGCCCTGATTGCGGCGGGCTATCTGGGCTTGCAGGTGCTCTCGGCGGCGGGCTTCTATTTGCAATCCCTGCGCTTTAACCGCATTGCCCAGGCGGTGGTGCAGACCTTGCGCGAGCAGGTATTTGCCACCGCCATTCGCTTGCCGGCCCGTTACTTTGACAAGCATCGCTCCGGCTCGCTGATCTCCCGCATCACCAACGACACCGAGGCGATCATGAACCTCTATGTGCAGGTGATCGGCTTGCTGGTGCAAAAAGTGGTGCTGCTGTGCGGCATCCTCATCTCCATGGCGCTGCTGGATCTGCGGCTGATGCTGGTCTGCTCCCTGTTGCTGCCCGCGGTGGGTGGGGTGATGTGGCTCTACCAGAAACTGAGCGTGCCGGTGGTGCGATCGACCCGCAGCCTGCTCTCCGACATCAACAGCCGCCTCAACGAGTCGCTGCAGGGGATGCCGGTGATCCAGGCGATGGTACAGGAGCGCCACTTTGCCAACGCCTTTGCCGAGGTGAACCAGCAGCACTGGTCGGCACGGGTCAAGAGCCTCAAGATCAACGGCATTTTGCTGCGTCCGCTCATCGATCTCTTCTACATGATGGTGCTGATTGGTCTGTTGGCGCTGTTCGCCCACGAGGGGGTGAGCCACGCGGGTGCTATTCAGGTAGGGGTGCTCTACGCCTTTATCAGCTATCTGGGGCGGATGATCGAGCCGCTCATCGAGATGACCAACCAGCTCAACCAGCTGCAGCAGGCGATGGTGGCGGGGGAGCGGGTCTTTGCCCTGCTCGATGAAACCCGCGAGAGCACCGATGGCGAGATGATCCCGCTGGAAGGGCGGGTCAGTTTCGAGCGGGTGAGCTTCTCCTACGATGGTGAGCAGCAGGTGCTGCGGGAGGTCAGTTTTGCCGCAAAACCGGGCCAGATGCTGGCGCTGGTGGGCCATACCGGCAGCGGCAAGTCCACAATCATCAGCTTGCTGATGGGCTTCTATCCGCTGGATCAGGGGCAGATCCGCTTCGATGATCACGCACTGGATACCCTGTCGCTGGCGGCGGTGCGCCGCAGCATCGGGCTGGTGCAGCAGGATCCTTTTATCTTCGTCGGCACCTTGGCGGAGAACCTGCGTCTCGGCCGCGCCGGCATAGATGACGCGCGACTCTGGCAGGCGCTGAGCGAGGTGCAGCTGGCCGAGTTTGTGCGCAGCTTACCACAGGGGATCAACACCCTGATGGAGGAGGGTGGCAAGAACCTCTCCGCCGGTCAGCGGCAACTGCTCTCCTTTGCCCGTGCACTGGTGGGAGATCCGCGTATCCTCATTCTGGATGAAGCGACGGCGAGCGTGGACTCCCAGACCGAGCTTGCGCTGTCGCAGGCTATTTCAGCTGCGCGTCGTGGTCGCACTACCATCGCCATCGCCCACCGCCTCTCGACCATCGTCGATGCGGACGAGATCCTGCTGCTCTCCCGCGGTCAGGTGAGCGAGCGGGGCAGCCACAGCGAGCTGATGGCCCTCGGCGGTCACTATGCCCAGCTGTTCGAGATGCAGAGTCAGGGAGCCTGGCTCGAAGAGAAGCGCGCCTGAGCACATTTGCTGTAACAGCGAGATGAACGAAAAGAGGTAACCGGTGCGGTACCCTCTTTTTTTACGACGGGCAAAAGGTCGTAACCGTGATCCCTGTGCTTGTCGAATGCCACAGATGCAGGCAACATGTTGTTTATATTAACTCATCGGATCAGTTCGCATATGGATTTGCAACGCTTCAAAGCCAATCTGGCGCTCCGGCTGTTTGCCTGGCGCTACATTCCCGTCATCGGGTTTTGTGCCCCGATCATCGAAGAGATGAACGCCAAGGCGCTGCGCATTCGCATTCCCCTTGGCTGGCGTACCCGCAACCATCTGGGCAGCATGTATTTTGGCGCGCTGGCGACCGGCGCCGATCTGGTAGGTGGTCTACTGGTGATGGAGAAGGGGCGGCAGCGCTGCAAGAAGGTGCACTTCGCCTTCAAGGATGTGCAGGGGGAGTTTTTGAAACGACCGGAGGGGGATGTGCAGTTCGACTGCGCCGCGGGGGAGGAGATTGACGCCATGATCGATGAATCGCTGGCCAGCGGTCGGCGCATCAATCGCCCCATCCGGGTGGTGGCCACTTGTCCGTCATTGAACGGGGATGAGGCGATGGCGCGTTTTGTGCTGACCCTGTCGATCAAGGCCAGCTAGCGGGTTGCCGGAGAGTGGCTCCCCAAGACGGGTTTAGCCAATCTCCGGGCTGACGCCCTCTTTCACCACGACCTTCATGCCGTTGAAGTTGACCACCTGTTCGGCCACGATCTTGCAGCGCTTGCGGGTCTCGACCTGACTGTCCACCTCGACCAGCCCTTCGGCAACGAGGGCTTTGGCGGCGCCGCCACAATCGGCCCACCCCTGATGTTTGATAAGGTCACACAAGGCAACGAAGGGGTGACCTTCGAGCAGAAACGTCTCCATGGGAAATCCTCTAGATGGATGAATGCCGGATACAGCAGGGCGACTATTTTAGGCAGTTCGCTCAGGCAAAGAAAGGAAGAGGGGGCACTCGCTGCGAAAAAGTGGCCGATTGCCCTTGAGTTGGCGCATTTAAAAGACCTGACATGCAGGTGAGAGGGCCACCCGTGACGTATCGTGACGCACCTCGTCCCCGCCGGTGTGCCCACACACTCCCCTGACTGTTAGGATCGGGTTACTCTCAATGGCCCAAGGAACTTCCCATGACACTCTCACGCCTGCTGCTGGTTACCCTGTGCAGCGCCCTTACTCTGTGCGGTGTTGCGCAGGCCAGTACCCCGGTGCAGGTCTCTCTGCCCGGGGTCAACCTGCCCGCGTCCCATCAGGTGGAAGGGGCGCGCGCCTCGCTGCTCTACGGTTGGACCGGTCAGGTGAAGGGTATTGATCTGCCGATCTTCGCCCTCTCCGATGTGGATCAGTTCAGCGGCCTGCAGCTCGGGATCTTTCTCGGTGCCGGTCGGGTGCGCCACCAGTTTGGCGGGGTCGCCATCAACGCCATCAACTGGCACGAAGGGCAGGATACCGGCGTCAATCTCGGGCTGGTCAACCTGACCAACAATGTGCAGGGGCTTAACTGGGGGGCGGTCAATATCGCCAAGGGCAATGCGCTGGCCAACTTCGGCTTCGTCAACTATGCCGAGCGTACCACCTTCCAGATTGGCTTTATCAATGCAACCAAGCACCTCGATGGCTTGCAGATCGGGCTGGCCAACTACGCTGCCAACGGCGTTTTCCCCATTCTGCCACTGGTGAACTTCCAGAAATCGTTCTGAGTGGGCGGTTCGCTTTGCGTTAAGGGCCTCTGCTGATTACCCTGTCCCCCTTGCAACTTGTGACAGGCGAACAGAGGTAATTGATGACGGCAGGGCAGATGAGTGCAATCGGGATCGGCTGGGATGTGCGTGGCTGGCAGGGTAGTGCCCAGGCGGTGGCTGTGGTGGGCTGGCAGGCCGGTTCCAACCGCCTGCACTGGCTCGGGGTGTCGCCGCTGTTTCGCCTGAGCTCGCGGGTGGCGCCGGATCTGGCTGCCCTGTTGCGTCCGGCCCTGCAAAACGAGCTGACCCTGATGCAGGTAGAAGCCTGCCCGCAACTGGCGCTCGGTATCGATGCGCCGCTCGCTTTCCCCCGCGCCTTGCGCGATCTGCTCAATGGCCAGCCACACAGCTGCGCCGCTCCCGAGCGGGAGATAGATAACCCCTATGCCTATCGCGACTGCGAGCGCTGGCTATATCAGCAGTATGGCAAGAAGCCGCTCTCAGCCACCTTCGACCGGCTCGGCAACAACGCCACCCTGGCGCTTTCCATGCTGCCGCAACTCTCTGATCTGCAACTGGTGCCCAAGGGGCAGGAGCAGGCCAGCCGCGCCGTGCTGGAGGTCTATCCGGCATTGGCCAAAATGGGCGGCAAGGCATCCCCTGCCAGACCCGAGCTGGCGGCCTTGCTGCCCGAGAATGTGCTGATCGGCACCGATCGCTACGATGCGGCGCTCTGCGCCCTGATGGCGCTGCAATATGCCGCAGGTGGCAAGGTGACCGTGTTGCCCGAGCTGGTTCAGCCACCCAGTGACATGCCCCGTGATGAGGGATGGGTCTATCACTTTGCCCGTCATGCTGTTGAACGTAACGGGATCTGATGGACGGGAACGCGGCGCATCATGGCGCCGCTCACCCTGTCGACGCTGGCGAAATGGCGCAAAAAACCTGTCTTTAGTCAGGAAATTGCCTGTTCATCCTGCGCCAAGGTGGCGCATCGTTATCTTCATCCGATATATTGCCCACCTTGCTGATCCTTTGCTGTGGTATTCCCGATGAAATCCGTTCTCTCTATTCAGTCCCACGTGGTCTTTGGTTGTGCCGGCAACAGCGCGGCTGTCTTCCCCATGCGCCGCCTTGGTATGGATGTATGGCCCATCAACACGGTGCAGTTTTCCAACCATACCCAATATGCCCAAGGGTGGCAGGGGATGGCGATGCCAGCGGGTCATATCAGCGCGTTGGTGAAAGGATTGGGCAATATCGAGGCGTTGAGCGGCTGTGACGCCGTGTTGAGCGGTTACCTCGGCTCCGCCGAGCAGGGTGACGAGATCCTGACCGTGGTCAACGCCGTCAAAGCGGCCAACCCCGATGCTATCTACTTCTGCGATCCCGTGATGGGTCATCCTGAGAAGGGGTGTATCGTCGCCCCCGGCGTCACCCGTTTCCTGACCGAGCAGGCGCTGCCGGTGGCCGATATGATGGCCCCCAACCTGCTGGAGCTGGAGACCCTCTGTGATACCCATCTGGCGGATTTGGATCAAACCCGCGCCGCTGCCCATCAGCTGCTGGCCCGCGGCGTCAAGCTGGTGCTGGTCAAGCATCTGGGTCGTGCGGCGCAGGACGCCAGCCGTTTCGAGATGCTGCTGGCGACCCCGCAAGGGGATTACCTGATTGCCCGTCCGCTCTACGACTTTGCCCGTCAGCCGGTAGGTGTGGGCGATCTTATCAGTGCCCTGATGCTGGCCAATCTGCTGGCAGGCCACGATGCGGTGAGCGCGTTCGAACGCACCAACGCCTCGGTGGATGCGGTGCTACAAGAGACCTGGCGCCAACAGGCTTACGAACTGCAACTCATCGCCGCGCAAGATGCCTTCGCTTTGCCGGAAGTTCAGGCGCGAGTGGTGCAACTGCCCTGAGTTGTGCAACTTGTGATGCAAAGAGGTGAGCCATTGGCTCACCTCTTTTGTTTGTATCGCTCCCGGTTATGAGATTAGCGAATAAGCCCCTGCTCAACCAGCCAGGCAAACAGCAGGCGGGAGACGGGGGAGAGTTCATCGAGGTGACTGCTGTCGAGCCAGCGCAGCTCGGCAATTTCGGCCGAGGCGACCGGGGGGCCGCTCGCGTCGCCGGTGTAGCAGCGCAGTCGCACCTCGACCCCAGCTGGCTTACCATCTGCTTGGGCGCTGAACTCGCAGGCAAAGCGCAGGGTATCAGGCTGCAAGATGACGGCCAGCTCCTCCTCAATCTCGCGGATCAGCGCCGCCTCATCGCTCTCGCCCGGTTCCCGCTTGCCGCCGGGGATGTAGTAGATCGCCTTGCCGTGGGAGCGGGCGCAGAGCAGTTGCTGATCTTTAAAGGTGAGCCAGGCGAGTTTGTCGATCATCCGTTTTCTCTCCGATGGGGTTGCCGTGATGAGCCGGGGCGCACTCAAGCGCGCTGCTGTGTTGCATGCAGGCAGCCTAACAAAGATGAAGTTGAGTCCCAAGGGGAAAGAGGGGAGAGACCGGAAACGCACTGTTTCCAGCGCGGTGAGCGCTTAGCAGAAAGAGTGCGCAAGGACTGTCTCGCCACAGCCGCCTCATCCCTAAAAAAGCGGACTGGCGCACACCACGGCAGGGCCGGACTGGGCTAAGGCGGGGCCCTTGTGGTTTAATCTTGCCACTTTAGCGGTAGTGGGCGACGAGCCTGCTACCTTGCGTGGGCAAGATGCAGGTGAGCAAGATGCAAGTGACAGCAGAGAGCAAGTTTATCGGACTCGGGGTGGCGGGCAATTTCGCCGGTCATCTGGAGCAGGCGGGCGAAGCGTCGGACTTCGTGGCGGTCGTGGTGCGCGACACCACCGCGCCCAAGGCGCTGTTCCCCTTCTTCGTGCCGGGTCACCCGGGCCAGCTCGGGGTGTTCCCGTTGAGCGACAAGGCGATCTTCTTGCCGGAGGCGGCGGTCAGCGGTGACGAGAAGGTGCAGATCGAGCCGGAAGTGGCGCTCTGGTGCGAGCTGGAGTATGCCGGCAAGCAGGTGGTGGCGATTCATCCCCGTACCTTTGGCGCCTATAACGACTGCTCTATCCGTCGTCCCAACGCCAAGAAGATCAGCGAGAAGAAGAACTGGGGTGAAGAGAGCAAGGGGTTGGCGGCTAACTTGCTGCCGCTCTCCGGTTTTGCCGCCGGTTGCGAGCTTGATGACTATCGCATCGCCTGCTATCTGGAGCGCGATGGTGAGCTGCACGCCTACGGGGTAGACAGCGCAGCCATCGATTACAGCTACTTCCACGGTCAGCTGCTCGACTGGGCCATCGACAAGTTCAACCATCAGCAGGACGAGGGACCAGCGGAGCATATTCAAGGGCTGCTGGCGCAGGCGGGACATCCTCCCCATGCGCTGATAAGTATCGGTGCCACCCGCTATACCCCGTTTGGCGAGACCCACTTCCTCAAACCGGGCGACACTTCCTGCGTGGTGGTCTACCCGGGCAGCCGTTATAGCGAAGCGGATATCCGCGAAGCGATCCGCAGCCGCAACTTTGGCGCTGATATGTCGGTGCTGCTGCAGGCGGTGCTGGCACGCTAATCAACCACAGTCTGCCCTGCTCCAGCTGGGCAGACTGCTCAGGTTTGTTGCTGAAGGTTTGCTTGAATGGACGGTCAAATAGAGCGCTTGGTTTACGTTATCCAGTGGCTTGCTTTAGTATTCCCCATTTTTCAGGGGGCACAGGCCGCTCATGCTTGAGTTAAAAACGATAGCCTTGTTTCTGATTACGGCTTTTTTCGAGATCCTTGGCTGTTATTTGCCATATCTCTGGTTGACTCAGGGTCGCAGCATCTGGTTACTGATCCCCGCAGGATTGAGTCTCATGCTGTTTGCCTGGCTACTATCGTTGCATCCTACCGCTGCAGGGCGTGTCTATGCGGCATATGGCGGTGTGTATATCTTCGTCGCCATCTTCTGGCTTTGGTTAGTGGATGGTATTCGGCCGAGTATGTGGGATCTTGTTGGTTCGTTCATTGCGCTGATTGGAATGGCCATAATCATGTTCGCTCCTCGTCATGGGTAACGAATGCGAACAACGCTGAAGGTTAGTCATTTTAAAAAGTGGATAAACAACCATGCGGATTGCACACGCAAACGAGGAAGATTATCAAACCCTCATTGAGCTATGGGAGGCCTCGGTGCAGGCAACCCACCACTTCCTGCCAGAGGCCGAGATCCTGGCTCTCAGACCCCTTATTCTGGAGCACTACTTCGATGCGGTGACACTGCACTGTGCCCGCACAGAAGAGGGGCTCATTGCGGGTTTTAGCGGCGTGCTCGAGGACAAGCTGGAGATGCTGTTTGTGGCCCCCGAGGCGCGGGGCTACGGCGTCGGCCGCCAGCTGGTGGAACATGCCATCGGCCAGTGCGGTGCGACGCTGGTTGACGTCAACGAGCAGAACGAACAGGCGGTGGGCTTCTATCTGAAGATGGGATTCACCGTGACGGGTCGCTCGCCGCTGGATGGTCAGGGCAAGCCCTATCCGCTGCTGCATATGGTGCTGGCACCGAGCTGATCGCTCCTGTTGAGTTGCAGGATCCATATAACGAGCGGGGAATAGCCGTGAATGTCCTCGTTCGTGTCTGTGCTGACACCGTGTGGATATCGTCGGTCTGGATGGAGAGAAGGGATGGAGATGATCAGAACGTGCAGAGTGACTGACTTGGCCGGGTTGCTGGTGCTCTACGGGGAGCTGCGACCCGATGATCCTCCGCTGGCAGCCGACATGGCTATCGCGACCCTTGAGTCACTGCTGAACGATCCCCGCATTCGGCTTATTGTTGCCGAGGTGGATGGTCAGCTGGCGGCGACCTGTCAGCTGGGGATCGTTCCGACGCTGACCAACGAGGGGCGGCCATTTGGCATCATAGAGCACGTGATCACCGCCAAGCGGTTTCGCCGTCGTGGTTTGAGTCAGCGGGTGTTGGAGAAGGCGTTGGCCCTCGCCTGGGAGCAGAGGTGCTACAAGGTGATGCTGCTATCGGGGGAGGGGCGCGAGGCTGCCCATCGGCTTTACGAGAAGCTGGGATTCAAGGCCTGAATCGAGCGGGGATTCGTGATCAAACGGCCGCAGGAAAATAGCGTATGCCCGGATGTGTGATACTGGGTGCGGGTGAATTAGAAAAAACGGGAGGTCGTAAGGCCTCCCGTTTTTTACAGACGAGATGCGCGGGTTGCCACCCTGCGCGGGGATGCGTTCCTGAAAGAGAGACTGCGATTAACGGGCGGCGACTTTATAGACCACTTTGATCAGCTGATAGCGCAGAGAGGACGCATCGGCCGGCACATCGGTGAGCTGCTCCTTGCTGACGCTGAGCTGGTAGCGGTAGCCCGGCTCGAACTGGAAGCCTTCAATATTCTGGTAGAACAGCGTCCAGGGCTGCTGCTCATCGCTGCGAACCTGCATGCACTGCATCGGACCGACCCCGACGCAATCGACCAGCTGGCTGTTGATATAGAGGGTCTCCCCCTGTGACGGGGCGGGGGCGCTCTGGCAGGCGGTCAGCAGCAAGGCGGCGCTGATAAACAGTGGTTTCATGATGGACTCCTTCAACGCGAAAGGGGGCATTAGAGCGGCAAACAAAAAGGCGGTCAATGACCGCCTTTGTAACAAACCATATCAGCGCAGTGGTTAGCGCTGCTCGAGCGGAGTGAACTCGCGCAGCGGGTGGCCCACGTAGAGCTGGCGTGGACGACCGATCTTGCTGTCAGGATCTGAGTGGAACTCGTTCCAGTGGGCAATCCAGCCGATGGTGCGGGAGATGGCGAAGATCACGGTGAACATGCTCATCGGGATGCCGATCGCCTTCATGATGATGCCGGAGTAGAAGTCCACGTTCGGGTAGAGTTTCTTCTCGACGAAGTAGGGGTCGGAGAGCGCAATGCGCTCCAGCTCCATGGCGACGTCCAGCAGCGGATCCTTGATCTGCAGCTCGGTCAGTACTTCGTGGCAGGTTTCGCGCATCACGGTGGCACGGGGGTCGTGGTTCTTGTAGACACGGTGACCGAAGCCCATCAGGCGGAACGGATCATTCTTGTCCTTGGCCTTGGCGATGTACTCGGGGATGCGATCCACCGAACCGATCTCTTCCAGCATGCGCAGGCAGGCTTCGTTGGCACCACCGTGGGCCGGTCCCCACAGGGAGGCGATCCCGGCGGCGATACAGGCGAACGGGTTGGCACCGGAGGAGCCAGCCAGACGCACGGTGGAGGTGGAGGCGTTCTGCTCGTGATCTGCATGGAGGGTGAAGATACGATCCATGGCGCGTTCAACGATGGGGTTGACCTTGTACTCTTCGGTCGGCACGCCAAACATCATGTGCAGGAAGTTGCCTGCATAGGAGAGGGCGTTACGCGGCTGCATGAACGGTTGGCCGATGGAGTACTTGTAACACATGGCGGCCAGGGTCGGCATCTTGGAGAGCAGACGGAAGGCACAGATCTCGCGATGCTGCTCGTTGTTGATGTCGAGGGCATCGTGATAGAAGGCGGAGAGGGCGCTGACCACACCGCACATGATGGCCATGGGGTGGGAGTCACGACGGAAGCCGCGGAAGAAGAAGGCTATCTGCTCGTGCACCATGGTGTGGCGGGTGACCAGACGTTCGAATTCGGCATATTGCGCCTTGGTGGGCGCCTCGCCGTACAGCAGGATATAGCAGACTTCCAGATAGGTGGCCTGGGTAGCAAGCTGGGCGATAGGGTAACCCCGGTGCAGCAAGACACCCAGATCCCCGTCAATGTAGGTAATGGCAGATTTGCAAGAACCGGTGGCCATGAAACCGGGGTCAAAGGTGAAATACCCCTGTGATCCCAATTTTCTGACATCGATGACATCCGGGCCGATGGTGCCGGAGAGGATCGGCAGTTCGACCGGATCTTTTCCGGGCAGGTGTAGGGTGGCTATCTTATCAGCCATAGCACGTCTCCTTTGCTCTTTATAATTTGGTTCCAGTCCTACTCTATTACGACTTTTATGACGCTGGCAAAGGTTGTTACCCATACCGAGGTGGCTGGAGCGCCTTATTTGAAACAGAGTTCCTTATCAATGTCAATTTTGCTGAAACCCCATTAATGGCATTAATGAAATGTTAAATTAAATATGCGATCGAGTTTGCGGTTTTGTGTTTTCTTTGTAGCTAATTGATTGTCTTCGGTTAAGGCCGCCGATATACTGCGCCACGTGGGTCATGGCTGCGGGTGTTTGAAACGCTTTGGCAAAGCCTGATGTGAAACCGAAAACTCGCGTTTTGGCTTTTTCAGAGTGTTTTGGTAACAAAAAACCAACAATCACCATTCCGTGCCCTCAAGTGTGAGTTAAAACAATAACTAACGTGCTCAATGGAGCTGAGTGGGCAAGCGTGAAAAACAAACAGAGACCGGTCAACCTCGACCTACAGACGATCAGCTTTCCTGTCACTGCCATTGCATCCATCCTGCACCGTGTTTCAGGGGTCATTACCTTTGTTGCACTGGGCATCTTGCTGTGGATGCTTGGTACTTCACTCGCCTCTCCCGAAGGGTTTACAACCGTGGTTGCCATCATGGACAACTTCCTGGTCAAACTCGTGCTGTGGGGGATCCTGACTGCGCTGGCATACCACATTGTGGGCGGCTTGCGTCATCTGGTCATGGATATGGGCTATTGGGAAGAGCTGGAATCCGGTAATCAGAGCGCCCGCGTGGCCTTCGTGATCACCGCGATCCTGGCTGTATTGGCGGGAGTGCTTGTATGGTAACCAATTCTGCAACCTTCGGGCGCAGCGGCGTTCACGATTACATCCTGATCCGCGCCACCGCCCTCATCATGACCTGTTATGTCCTCTATCTGGTGGGCTTTGTCGCGTTCAACGACATCACCTACGAGGTGTGGGCAGGCTTCTTCGCCAAAACCTTCACCAAGGTATTCACCCTGTTGACCCTGCTCTGCGTACTGATCCACGCCTGGATTGGTCTGTGGCAGGTGCTGACTGACTATATCAAGCCGGTAGGGCTGCGCGGGGCGCTGCAATTTGCCCTGGTCGTGGTGCTGTTTGTCTATCTGATGACGGGTTTCGTCGTGCTGTGGGGTGTGTAAGGTGACTATTCCAACTCGTGAATTTGATGCGGTGGTGATTGGTGCCGGTGGTGCCGGTATGCGCGCCGCGCTGCAGATTGCCCAGTCCGGCAAGAGCTGCGCTCTGTTGTCCAAGGTTTTTCCAACCCGTTCTCACACGGTGTCCGCCCAGGGCGGGATCACGGTTGCGCTGGGCAATGCCCACGACGACAACTGGCAGTGGCACATGTATGACACGGTAAAAGGCTCCGATTACATCGGTGATCAGGAAGCCATCGAGTACATGTGCAAGACCGGCCCCGAGGCCATCTATGAGCTTGAGAACATGGGGCTGCCCTTCTCCCGTTTCGACAACGGTTCTGTCTACCAGCGTCCGTTTGGTGGTCAGTCCAAGAATTTCGGTGGCGAGCAGGCGGCTCGTACCGCAGCGGCGGCCGACCGTACCGGTCATGCCCTGCTGCACACCCTCTATCAACAGAACGTCAAGAACAAGACCACCGTCTTCTCCGAGTGGTATGCGCTGGATCTGGTGAAAAACCAGGACGGTCACATCGTTGGCTGTACCGCCATCGATATGGAGAGTGGCGAAGTGGTCTACTTCAAGGCTAAGGCCACCGTGCTGGCCACCGGCGGTGCCGGTCGTATCTACCAGTCCACCACCAATGCCCACATCAACACCGGTGACGGTGTCGGCATGGCGCTGCGTGCCGGGGTAGGGGTGCAGGACATGGAGTTCTGGCAGTTCCACCCGACCGGCATCGCCGGTGCCGGGGTGCTGGTGACCGAAGGCTGCCGCGGTGAAGGCGGCTATCTGCTCAATAAAGATGGCGAGCGCTTCATGGAGCGTTACGCCCCCAACGCCAAGGACTTGGCCGGTCGCGACGTGGTGGCTCGCTCCATCATGATCGAGATCCGCGAAGGTCGCGGCTGCGACGGTCCCTGGGGCCCGCACATCAAGCTCAAGCTGGATCACCTCGGCAAAGAGGTGCTGGAATCCCGTCTGCCGGGTATCTGCGAACTTTCTCGCACCTTCGCCCACGTGGATCCGGTCAAAGAGCCTATTCCGATCATCCCGACCTGTCACTACATGATGGGCGGCGTGCCGACCAACGTGAATGGCCAGTGTCTGGCGCAAGACAAGGATGGCAACGACGTGCCGGTGGTCGGCCTGTTTGCGGTGGGCGAAATTGCCTGCGTCTCCGTACACGGTGCCAACCGTCTGGGTGGCAACTCGCTGCTGGATCTGGTGGTGTTTGGCCGCGCTGCCGGCATGCATCTGGTCAATACCCTGGGCGAGATGGATCACGGTCGCGATGCCTCCGAATCCGATATCGATGCCGCCATGGCGCGCTTCAACCGCTGGGAAAATTGCCGTGACGGCGAAGACCCGGTGCAGATCCGCAAAGACCTGCAGCGTTGCATGCAGAACAACTTCTCGGTGTTCCGCGAAGGGGATGCCATGGCAGAAGGGCTGGCCGAGCTGAAACTCATCCGCGAGCGCCTCAAGCATGCCCGTCTGGACGACACCTCCAAAGAGTTCAACACCCAGCGCATCGAGTGTCTGGAGCTGGACAACCTGATGGAGACGGCGTTTGCCACGGCGGTTGCCGCCAACTTCCGTACCGAGAGTCGCGGTGCTCACAGCCGCTTTGACTTCCCGGAGCGTGACGACGAGAGCTGGCTGTGTCACAGCCTCTATCACCCGGACACCGAGTCCATGACCCGTCGCGCTGTCAACATGTCACCCAAGACCCGTGAGGCGTTCCCGCCCAAGGTCCGGACTTACTGATTGCGGAGCCAGCCCTATGAACGTCACATTCTCTGTCTACAGATACAATCCGGATGTTGATAACGTCCCCCATATGAAGGAATATCGTCTTGATATTCCTGAAGGTTCCGACATGATGGTGCTCGACGCACTGATCCAGTTGAAAGAGCTGGATCCCACGCTCGCCTTCCGCCGCTCTTGCCGCGAAGGGGTCTGTGGATCAGACGGTCTCAACATGAATGGCAAGAACGGTCTTGCCTGTATCACCCCGCTCTCCGATCTGCTGAAGAAGGGCAATAACGTCGTTATCCGCCCCTTGCCTGGCCTGCCGGTGATCCGCGATCTGGTGATCGACATGACCCAGTTCTACACCCAGTGGGAGAAGGTCAAACCCTTCCTCATCAACGATGACAAGTTGCCGCCGGTGCGTGAGCACCTGCAATCCCCCGAAGAGCGCGCCAAGCTTGACGGCCTGTACGAGTGCATTCTCTGTGCCTGCTGCTCCACTTCGTGCCCCTCCTTCTGGTGGAACCCCGACAAGTTCATCGGTCCGGCCGGGCTGCTCGCCGCCTACCGCTGGCTGGCTGACAGCCGCGACACCGCGACCACCGAACGACTGGGGAATCTGGACGACGCATTCAGCGTGTTCCGCTGCCATGGCATCATGAACTGCGTGAACGTCTGTCCGAAAGGCTTGAACCCGACCAAGGCGATTGGCCAGATCAAGTCGATGTTGCTCAATCGGGCTGTTTAGTATCAGGGCCGGCCCCGCGCTGGCCCGACTTCTGGATAGCCATCCCACCCGTGGCAGGATGGCTATTTGACCCCTACAAGCTGCGCAGCAGTAACAAGAAGTACAAGGGATAGAAATGCATAACGGCGTGATGAAGGCCTGGTTGGAGTCATCTCACCTGGCTGGTGCGAATGCAAGCTATATCGAGGATTTGTACGAATCCTTCCTGGAAAATCCTGACTCCGTGTCCGACGAGTGGCGCAGCCTGTTTAGCGAGCTGCCCCAGGTCAATGGCCATGCGGTTGAACAACCTCACTCCCAGGTCCGCGATTATTTCCGTCGTCTGGCCAAGGATCCCTCTCGCTACAGTGCCCCCGTCTCCGATCCGCAAGTGGATGCCAAGCAGGTGCGGGTATTGCAGCTGATCAACGCCTTCCGTTTCCGTGGTCACCAGAATGCCAATCTGGACCCGCTGGGCCTGTGGCAGCGTGAAACCGTTGCCGAACTGGATCCTGCGTTCCACAACCTGCAGGGCGCAGACATGGAGGCCACCTTCAATGTGGGCTCCTACGCCATCGGTCGCGAGACCATGGTGCTCTCCGATCTCTACGCCTCGCTGAAAAAGACCTACTGCAGCAGCATAGGTGCCGACTACATGCACCTCACCTCCACGGAGGAGAAGCGCTGGCTGCAACAGCGTCTCGAATCCATTGAAGGGAAGGGAAGCTACACCCTCGAAGAGAAGACCCGTTTCCTCGAGAGCCTGACCGCCGCCGAAGGGCTGGAGAAATATCTGGGCGCCAAGTTCCCGGGAGCCAAGCGCTTCTCGCTGGAAGGTGGCGACGCCATGATCCCCATGCTCAAGGAGCTGATCCGTCGCGCCGGTGAGCAGGGCTGCAAAGAGGCAGTCATCGGCATGGCCCACCGCGGCCGCCTCA
Source organism: Aeromonas sp. QDB23 (assembly GCF_027707745.1). Taxonomy (NCBI): domain Bacteria; kingdom Pseudomonadati; phylum Pseudomonadota; class Gammaproteobacteria; order Aeromonadales; family Aeromonadaceae; genus Aeromonas; species Aeromonas sp. QDB23. The sequence goes on along the minus strand of NZ_JAPCJA010000046.1, from coordinate 7,595 downwards.
ACGTGCTGATCAACGTGCTCGGTAAACGGGCGCAGGACCTGTTCGACGAGTTTGCCGGCAAGCATGGCGAATCCTGGGGTACCGGTGATGTGAAGTACCACATGGGCTTCTCCTCCGATTTCGCGACCCCGGGTGGCAACGTCCACCTGGCGCTGGCGTTCAACCCCTCTCACCTCGAAATCGTCAACCCGGTAGTCATCGGCTCGGTCCGTGCCCGGATGGATCGTCGCGGTGACAAGGATGGCTCCAGCGTGCTGCCCATCACCATTCACGGTGACTCGGCCATGTCCGGTCAGGGCGTGGTGGCCGAGACCTTCAACATGTCCCAGACCCGTGCCTATGGCGTCGGCGGGACGGTGCGCATCGTCATCAACAACCAGGTCGGTTTCACCACCTCTTACCATCGTGATCTGCGCTCCACCGAATATTGCACCGACATCGCCAAGGCGGTACAGGCGCCGGTGCTGCACGTCAACGGGGATGATCCGGAAGCCGTGGTGCTGGTGACCCAGATTGCGCTGGATTACCGCAACACCTTCAAACGCGACGTGGTGATCGAGCTGGTCTGCTACCGTCGTCACGGCCACAACGAAGCGGACGAGCCGAGTGCGACCCAGCCGCTGATGTACCAGAAGATCAAACAGCACCCGACCCCGCGCAAGATCTACGCCGATCAGCTGGTGGCCGAGGGTAGCCTTGCTCAGGAGCGGGCGACCGAACTGGTCAACGAGTATCGCGAAGCGCTGGATCGCGGCGAGCGGGTGAGCAAGGAGTGGCGCCCGATGGAGCTGCACTCCGTCGACTGGACCCCTTATCTGGGCCACGACTGGAACATGGCCTATGAGAGTGCTGTGCCGATGGATCACCTCAAGAGCCTCGGCGAGCGGGTAAGCCAGTATCCGGCCACCCATGTGCTGCAGCGTCAGGTCGAGAAGATTTACGAAGACCGCCGGCTGATGGCCGCGGGCGAGAAGCTGGTGGATTGGGGCTTTGCCGAGACCCTGGCCTACGCCACCCTGGTGGACAAGGGTTCCCGCATCCGCTTTACCGGTGAAGACTCCGGCCGTGGCACCTTCTTCCACCGCCACGCCGTGCTGCACAGCCAGACCGATGCCAGCACTTATACCCCGCTGTGCAACCTGCACGACGAGCAGGGGCCGTTCGAGGTGTACGACTCGGTGCTGACCGAGAACGCGGTACTGGCCTTTGAATATGGCTACGCCAGCGCCGAGCCGGCTGGCCTCACCATCTGGGAAGCCCAGTTCGGCGACTTCGCCAACTGTGCCCAGGTGGTGGTGGATCAGTTCCTCTCCTCCGGTGAGCAGAAGTGGGGCCGGATGTGCGGCCTGACCATGCTGCTGCCGCACGGTTACGAGGGGCAGGGGCCGGAGCACTCCTCCGCCCGTCTGGAGCGTTATCTGCAGATGTGCGCCCAGCACAACATGCAGGTGTGCGTGCCCTCTACCCCGGCGCAGGTGTTCCATATGCTGCGTCGTCAGGTGGTGCGCCCGATGCGCCGTCCGCTCATCGTGATGACGCCCAAATCCCTGCTGCGCCACCCGCTGGCGGTGAGCAAGCTCGAAGAGCTGGCTGACGGCACCTTCCAGAACGCCATCGGCGAGATCGATGCGCTGGATCCGAAAGCGGTCAAGCGCGTGGTGTTCTGCTCCGGCAAGGTCTACTACGACCTGCTCGATGCCCGTCGCAAGGCCGAGCAGCACGATGTGGCACTGGTGCGGATCGAGCAGCTCTACCCCTTCCCGGAAGAGGAAGTGCGCGCCATTCTGGCCAACTACAGCCACGTCACCGATTTTGTCTGGTGTCAGGAAGAGCCGCAGAACCAGGGCGCCTGGTACTGCACCCGTCACCACTACGATGGCGTGCTGCCAGCCGGAGCCACCCTGCGTTATGCCGGTCGCCCCGCGTCAGCCTCACCGGCCGTCGGTTACATGTCTGTCCACGCCAAGCAGCAAAAAGCCTTGGTGGAAGATGCCCTTACCCTGTAAAGCCTCTGGCATAGAAGTAAAAAGGAACTGATTGGATGACTATCGAAATCAAGGTACCGGATCTGCCGGAATCAGTGGCCGATGCCACTATCGCCACCTGGCACAAGAAACCGGGCGATCTGGTCGCCCGTGACGAAGTGCTGGTCGACATCGAGACCGACAAGGTGGTGCTGGAAGTACCGGCACCGCAAGCCGGTGTGCTGGGGGATATTCTGCAAGGGGAAGGGGCGACCGTGTTGTCCCGTCAACTGATTGCCATCCTCACCGCCGCCCCGGTGGCCGGTGAAGAGACCAAAGAAAAACCGGCTGACGCGGTGGCCGATGATGGCGCCGATGGCCTGAGCCCCTCGGTGCGCCGCCTGATTGGCGAGCACGACATCGACGTGGCCAAGCTGACTGGCACCGGCAAGGGCGGTCGCATCACCAAGGATGATGTGGAAGCCTTCATCAAGGCCAAGAGCCAGCCTGCGGCTGCCGCACCGGTCGTCGCTGCCGCGCCTGTGGCCAAGGTTGCCCCACTGGGTGGTCGCACTGACAAGCGGGTGCCGATGACCCGTCTGCGCAAGCGCATTGCCGAGCGTCTGCTGGAAGCGAAAAACACCACCGCCATGCTGACCACCTTCAACGAGGTCAACATGAAGCCCATCATGGATCTGCGCAAGCAGTACGGCGAGATCTTCGAGAAGAAGCACGGCATCAAGCTCGGCTTTATGTCCTTCTACGTGAAGGCGGTGGTCGAATCCCTCAAGCGCTATCCGGAAGTGAACGCGGCGCTCGATGGTGATGACGTGGTTTACCACAACTACTTCGACGTCAGCATCGCCGTCTCCACCCCCCGTGGTCTGGTGACGCCGGTGCTGCGCGACTGCGACAACATGAGCCTGGCGGACATCGAGAAGGCCATCAAGGATCTGGCGGGCAAGGGCCGTGACGGCAAGCTGACCGTGGATGAACTGACTGGCGGCAACTTCACCATCACCAACGGTGGCGTGTTCGGCTCCCTGATGTCCACTCCGATCATCAACCCGCCCCAGAGCGCCATTCTGGGGATGCACAAGATCCAGGATCGCCCGATGGCCGTTGCTGGCAAGGTCGAGATCTTGCCGATGATGTACCTGGCACTCTCCTACGATCACCGGATCATCGATGGACGCGAATCGGTAGGCTTCCTGGTCTCCGTCAAGGAGCTGCTGGAAGACCCGACCCGTCTGTTGCTGGACGTCTAAGCCTGTAGCACGCAGGCAAGGGGTTTGCGCCTCGAGCCGGTGTGTTGCCGGGCGTTTAAGCACTGTAATACCCGAGCGATTGAAAGATAACGAGGGGCCGCCCAGGCCCCCATTCACAGGGGATTGAGAAACACCAGCCCCGGACGGAAATACCTACAACACGGATAGAGCATCTATGAATCTGCATGAATATCAGGCAAAACAGCTGTTTGCCGAGTATGGCCTGCCGGTCTCCGAAGGTTATGCCTGCGCTACCCCACAAGAAGCGGCCGAAGCGGCTGACAAGATTGGCGGCAATATCTGGGTCGTCAAATGCCAGGTACACGCCGGTGGTCGTGGTAAAGCGGGCGGCGTGAAAGTGGCCAAGAGCAAGGATGAGATCCGTGCCTTCGCCCAGAACTGGCTTGGCAAAAATCTGGTGACCTACCAGACCGACGCCAACGGCCAGCCGGTCACCAAGATCCTGGTGGAATCTTGCACCGACATCGCCAAAGAGCTCTACCTGGGCGCCGTGGTGGATCGTGGCTCACGCCGCGTGGTCTTCATGGCCTCTACCGAAGGTGGCGTGGATATCGAGAAGATTGCCCACGAAACCCCTCATCTGATCCACAAAGCGGCCATCGATCCGCTGGTGGGTCCGCAGGCTTACCAGGCCCGCGAACTGGCCTTCAAACTGGGTCTGGTCGGCGATCAGATCAAACAGTTCACCAAGATCTTCTTGGGGCTGGGCCAGATGTTCCTGGATTGCGATTTCGCACTGCTGGAGATCAACCCGCTGGTGATCACCAAGCAGGGCAACCTGCACTGCCTCGATGGCAAGATCAACATCGACGCCAACGCCCTCTATCGTCAGCCCAAGCTGCGCGAGATGCATGACCCGTCACAGGATGACCCCCGCGAAGCGCACGCCGCCCAGTGGGAGCTGAACTATGTGGCCCTCGATGGCAACATCGGCTGCATGGTCAACGGCGCGGGTCTGGCCATGGGCACCATGGACATCGTCAACCTGCACGGCGGCAAACCGGCCAACTTCCTTGACGTTGGCGGTGGCGCCACCAAGGAGCGCGTGACCGAAGCGTTCAAGATCATCCTCTCCGACAGCAACGTCAAAGCGGTGCTGGTCAACATCTTCGGCGGCATCGTGCGCTGCGACATGATCGCGGAAGGCATTATCGGTGCGGTCAAAGAAGTGGGGGTCAAGGTGCCCGTCGTGGTCCGTCTGGAAGGCAACAACGCCGAGCTGGGTGGTATCAAGCTGGCCGAGAGCGGCCTCAACATCATTGCGGCCAAGAGTCTGACCGATGCCGCGCAGCAAGTCGTCAAAGCAGCGGAGGCCAACTGATGAGCGTACTGATCAACAAGGACACCCGAGTCATCTGCCAGGGCTTTACCGGCGGTCAGGGTACTTTCCACTCCGAGCAGGCGCTTTCCTACGGCACCCAGCTGGTCGGCGGCGTCTCCCCGGGCAAGGGCGGCACCACCCATCTGGGCCTGCCGGTGTTCAACACCGTTCGTGACGCGGTCGAAGCGACCGGCGCCACTGCCTCCGTCATCTATGTTCCGGCACCGTTCTGCAAGGACGCGATCCTGGAAGCGATCGACGCGGGCATCAAGCTGATCGTCACCATCACCGAAGGCATCCCGACCCTGGATATGCTGGATGTCAAAGTGAAGCTGCAAGAGACCGGCGTGCGGATGATCGGCCCCAACTGCCCGGGTGTGATCACTCCGGGTGAGTGCAAGATCGGCATCATGCCGGGCCACATTCACAAGCCGGGCAAGGTGGGCATCGTCTCCCGCTCCGGCACCCTGACCTACGAAGCGGTCAAACAGACCACTGACGAGGGCTTTGGCCAGTCCACCTGCGTCGGTATCGGTGGCGACCCCATTCCGGGCTCCAACTTTATCGACATTCTGGAGATGTTCCAGAACGACCCGCAGACCGAAGCGATCGTGATGATCGGCGAGATCGGCGGCAACGCCGAAGAAGACGCGGCCGCCTATATCAAGGCCCACGTCACCAAGCCGGTGGTCTCTTATATCGCCGGTGTTACTGCCCCTCCCGGCAAGCGGATGGGCCACGCTGGCGCCATCATCTCCGGTGGCAAGGGTACCGCCGCCGAGAAGTTTGCCGCGCTGGAAGATGCTGGCGTGAAAACCGTCCGGTCGCTTGCCGATATCGGTAAGGCCCTGCGCGAAGTGACCGGCTGGTAATTCCTATTAGCCCGTTATCTCTAATAAAAAGCCGCCCAATGGGCGGCTTTTTTATGGTCTGGTTCGTAATTTATCACTCATATCAGAATACGCGTCTCTATTCGAACCTACAGTTCTATAACTTGATTTAAATCAAGCGTCAATGCAATGTGAATGTATTAAATATGGATTTTAACTATTGATAAAAAGGAAGGTGCACCGTGGCATACGATTTAACAAAAAGATTGGTTGTTGGCTTGTCTTCTAGCGCGTTGTTTGACCTTGAGGAGTCAGATAATATATTCAGAACAGAAGGTGAAGAGTCTTATAGAGAATATCAGAGGAAAATGCAAGATGAACCATTGAGTAGAGGTGTTGCATTTCCATTTATTCGTCGCTTACTTAAGCTAAATACATTATTTCCACAAGATCCGTTGGTAGAAGTAATATTGCTTTCACGAAATGATTCTGATACTGGACTCCGAGTTATGAACTCAATTGAACATTATGGGCTAGGTATTACGAGAGCTGTATTTCTACAAGGTAAGTCACCTTATATATATATTCCTGCGTTTGATATCGAATTGTTTTTATCAGCCAATTATCAAGATGTTAGACAAGCAGTTCTTGCCGGATACCCTGCAGGCCAAATTCTGAGTGGTGATATCAAAGATGATACTGAAGACCTAGAGCTTCGAATAGCTTTCGACTTTGATGGCGTTATTGCAGATGATGAGGCGGAGGGCGTTTATAAAAGTTCAGGGCAGTTAGCTGATTTTCACTCTCACGAGTCTGAGCTGGTTGATGTCCCACATAACCCTGGTCCACTGAAAAATTTTCTGCAGCGTATTTCGGACATACAAAAACTTGAGGCTGACAAGAAAAAAGAGGATTCAAGTTATTTGCCGATGCTTAAAGTATCAATTGTGACAGCAAGAAATGCACCTTCTCACAAGCGAGTCATAAATACTATGCGCTCTTGGGGTATTTCTGTAAATGAGGCATTTTTATGGGAGGGGTGGAAAAGTCAAAAGTATTGAATATATTACGGCCACACATATTTTTTGATGATCAAAAGTTACATTTACAATCGTCTTCTATTTTACCATCGGTACATATTCCTTTTGGCGTCGCAAATAAAGATTTGGTACTTTAATAAAGCGATTTTGTTCGAATAGAGACGAATATTCGGATGATCGGGGCGTTAGTATGCTGCAGTCATTACCTGCGGCCAGAATCGAATAGCCCAAGATTGTTACGCTGCTGCAACCACGTTGGCTAACCAGTGTCTAACTGGTGAATCAGTTCTGCCGCTGTTTGGGACAACCAGAACGCGGGTTAACCCAAGGCCATTGACCTTTGCGGCAGTTTTTCTCGCTATCAGCTCTGGCTATCACGCCACGCCTATACAAATGCCGACCCGGAGGTCGGCATTTCGCTGTTACAAGGCACTGTGCTGGCGGCATATACGCTTAGAGCCCTGCTGCCTAGATCCTCACACTCGCCATATCGCCTGAACCCTATTGGCTAAAGACTGTCTGCCCGCGAAAGACGGTGCGGGTGACTTTGGTATCGGCGATCTGCTCCGGTGTGCCGCTGGCGACCAGCTGGTAGAGATCCCGGTCGAGCACGATAAAGTCAGCCGACTTGCCCGCTTCGATGGAGCCGCTGACGGCCTGCTGACGCACCGCGCGGGCGCCGTTGATGGTGTAGGCATCCAGCATCTGGTCGAGGGTGATGCGCTGGCTCGCCCGAAAGTCATCGCCGCTTTGGGGCGCATGGTTGACCCCGGCGGCCATATTGACGAAGGGGCGCGGATCGCGGCTGTCGACCGGCGCATCGCTACCGGCCACCAGAATGGCCCCCGCCTTGCGTGAGCTGGCCACCGGGTAGAGCGCCTGCTTGAGCCGTCATTCCGCACCTGATTTTGCTATTTTCAGTGCTTGACGGCGATCGGCCGTTCTGATCTATTACTCTCTTTTGCAGGTAGATCATCATGGCCGCACCCGCTATCTCGATCCGTAACCTCGATCACCTTGGTTTGGTCGCCGCACTCTGCCAGGAACTGGGCATTGCCCGCATGATCGATGCCTTGCTCCCCAAAACCCCGCCTTTCAAGGTCTCACATGGTGAAGCCTTGGTCGCCATGATAGTGAACGGCCTCGGCTTT